>QHZK01000023.1 GCA_003224635.1 Acidobacteriota bacterium
CCAATGTCGTACCCACGTGGCTCGTGGTCAACACCCTGCCCCTCGAAAGCCTGAAAGACCCCTGGCGCGCGCCGGAAGATCTGTTGCGCCGCGCCGACGTGGTGGTCGACCGGTCGGGAATGCACACCAAGGGTGAGGCGCCCGCCGTCCCGAAACGAGGCGAGTCGACAGGGAAATAGCGATGGAGATTATCAAGCGTAAATCCGGCGGTCTCGTCGAACTCGAGATCAAAGGCCGCCTGGACGGCTACTGGGCCGACCACCTGGCAAAGGCACTCGACGACGAGATCCGCCAGGGGTCTCATCACCTCTTAATCGACCTCTCGCAAGTGGCATTCCTGAGCTCCGCCGGTATCGGCATCCTGGTGAAGTTTTACAAGCAGTTGAAGAGCATTGAGGGCTCTCTCTCCGTTTCGAGGTCTTCCGAGCAAGTCAAGAAGATTCTCGAGCTTTCGGGGCTCAAGGAAGTGCTGATGACCAAGGCCCCGCCGGCCGCGGAGCGTTTGTCTCGCGAGCAAAGCGCCCAGTCCCCTGTCGCCCCAAAGCCACCTGCCGCTGCGAAGGCGATCGCGCAGATCGAAAAGGCCGGCGCCCTGTTCGACGTCTACCGGCTGGCGCCCGAATCGAGACTTCGATGCCGCGTGATGGGAAACCCGGCGCTGCTCGAGGGCAGCCGCTTCCGCAAGGAACACTGCCGCACCATGGAGTTTCCCGATTCAGCCTTTGCCATCGGGCTCGGTGCGCTGGGTGCCGGCTTCGACGATTGCCGCGGTCGTTTTGGGGAGTTCATCGCCGCGGCGGGAGCCGTCGCCTATCTGCCTACCGACGGGACCAATATCCCGGATTACCTGGTGGCCGCCGGCGCGTTCGTGCCTGGCGTTCAGATCTGCTATAGCGTCGCCTGCGAAGGGCCGAAGGCCCAGCCTTTCTCCGGCTTGGTTCGTTTCGAAGCGAAGAAAGAAGCTGGCTCGGTGGCGCTCGCTCAACTGGTGGAGGCCTGTCTCGACGTTGCCGGCACGGAGAGACTCGGTCTTGTCATGATCGCCGAGTCAGCCGGCCTCGTGGGCGCAGCCTTGCGACGCTCGCCCGCCCTTGACGCCTCCGAAGGCGCGCCGTTTCGATTCCCGCGAATCCGAGACTGGCTCACCTTCACGGCGGAGCGCGCCTACACGAGAAGCGTAACGCTGGTCGCCGGCGTGGCGGCGCGCGGGGATGCTGGCGCCCTCACGCCCATGATCCGGCCCTTGGGCCCGGTGGCGTCGAACGGAGGCAAGCCGATCGCCGGCCATTTCCACGCTGCGGCGTTCTCCTACCGTCCGGTGCAGAAGGGCGAGATCGACCTGAAAACCACGGCGAGATCGCTCTTCGAGAACCAAGCGCTCGAGGGCATCCTGCACCTGCTCGGTGACGATCGGGCCATCGTCGGCGCTGGACAGAGCGAATTCGTTCGGGGCGCCTGCTGGACGGGGCCGATCTCGGAGATTGTGCAAGAGGGGAACCCAGGATGAGCCTGCTGATCGGGGCTCTGACCATCGGGCTCATTCTCTCCCTGCTGGCGCTGGGGGTCTTCATCAGCTTCCGCATTTTTGCTTTCCCGGACATCACCGCCGACGGCTCGATCACGCTCGGCGCCGCACTGGCGGCCGCGTTGCTCGTCAAAGGCGTCCACCCGGGGATCGCCACGGCGGCGGCGTTCGGGGGCGGATTCCTGGCCGGCGCCGTGACCGGCGCGCTCGCGACTAAGTTCAAGATCAACGGCCTGCTTGCCGGCATCCTGGTCATGACAGCCCTTTACTCCGTCAACCTGCACATCATGGGGAGAAGTAACGTGCCCTTGCTCGGCCAGAGGACAGCCTCGAATTACGCCGAACGCTTGGGCGCAAGCGTTCTGGGCGGCGAGCGAAACCTGAATGTCTGGGGCTGGGAAGTGACCGTACTTGACGCCTCCATGCTGGCCGCAGCCTTCCTGACGGTCGTGCTCTTAGGGCTGATGGTCTACGCCTTCTTCCAGACCAACCTGGGCGCCGCCATGCGCGCCACGGGCGATAACAGCCAGATGATCCGGGCGCTCGGGGTGAACGACGACAACATGATCATCCTCGGGCTGGCCGTGTCGAATGGCCTCATCGGGCTGGCGGGCGCGTTCCTCGCCCAGTATCAGGGTTTCGCCGACGTGCAGATGGGAATCGGCATGATCGTGTGGGGACTGGCTAGTGTCATCCTCGGCGAAGCGTTGGTGGGAACGCGGCGACTGGGGCTGGCCATCGCCGGGACGGTCATGGGCTCCGTAGTTTTCCGTCTAATCGTGGCCATCGCTCTGCGGCTGGGACTGAATGCGAATGACCTGAAACTGATCACCGCCGTCTTCGTATTTGCGGCGCTCATCCTCCCTGGTTTTCTGAAGAGGTTCCAGGCGCGGAAGGCGCAGGTTTCCCGTGCTTGAGATCGGTGCGGTCAGAAAGGTGTTCAATCCGGGCACGCCCAATGAAGTGCGCGCCCTCCAGAGAGTCGATTTGACTCTTGACGACGGGTCCTTTGTCGCTATCATCGGCACCAACGGGTCGGGCAAATCCACCCTGCTGAATGTGGTGGCGGGAACGTTTTACCCCGACTCGGGAACGATCCGGCTGGGAGGTGCCGACATCACGCGCTGGCCCGAACACCGGCGCGCCAAGCTGATCGGTCGCGTGTTTCAGAATCCCTTCAGCGGCACGGCGCCCAGCATGGCCGTCGCCGAGAACCTCGCGCTCGCCGCCCGCCGCGGCAAGCCTCGGCGGTTGGGTTGGTCGGTGGGTCGACAGATGAAGGGCGAGCTCCTGGAGCGGGTGCGCCAGCTCAACATGGGACTCGAGGACCAACTGGGCGACCCCATCGGCGTGCTGTCGGGTGGCCAGCGGCAGGCGTTGACGCTATTAATGGCAACCTGGCTGAAGCCCGATCTGCTTCTGCTCGACGAACACACCGCCGCGCTCGACCCCAAGAGCGCCGATCAAGTGATCGAACTGACCGATCAAATCATCCAACGCGAGAAGTTGACGACGTTGATGGTGACCCACTCCATGCATCAAGCGGCCAACCTCGGTGACCGCCTCGTCATGATGCATCGCGGCGGCGTCATTCAGGACTTTCGCGGGTCCGAAAAGAGACGCCTCCGAGTCGACGATCTGCTGGCGCGCTTCGAAGAAGTTCGGCGCGCGGAACAGCTGGACGAGACCGCCGCCGGAATGCTCCGCCAAGCTTACGTCTGAGGGTCCAGACTCGGCACCCAAAGCTGATCTCTCCCGAGCGCGAATGGTGATCTGCCGGTACCGGGCGAGTCTAAGGAGCAGACCGGGGCCATCGTTGCCGACTTGGACAAGGATGGCGTCGACGACTTTGTCCTCAGCTTCCGGCAAAAGGCGCCAGCGTTGGTCTGGTATCGGCAGAACCCCAGGGGGTGGAGCCGATACATGATCGAGAAGGACTATCTGACCGTCGAAGCGGGCGGGGCAGTCTATGACATCGATGGCGACGGCTACCCCGATATCGTTTTCGGGGCCGACTACCAAGGCGATCAACTCTGGTGGTGGCGCAATCCGGGCGGGCGCTACGATCCCGACGTCGCCTGGGAACGCCACACGATCAAAAGAGGGGGTTCCCATCAGCATCACGACCAAATCTTCGGCGACTTCAAGGGCACAGGCAAGCCTCAGCTTGTATTCTGGAACCAAGGGGCGAAGAAGCTGTTCGTCGCCGACGTTCCCTCCGACCCCCGACACTTGGACCAGTGGCCCAATGGAGGAAGTCTACTCAGGAAGCGCCGGCGAGGGTCCCGGAAAATACGCCGAGGGGCTGGCCGCGATCGACATCAATGGGGACGGCAAGATCGACCTGCTGGCCGGCAACTACTGGTTTAAGCACGACAGGGATGGCCGCTTTCGGCCCATCAAGATTGCCGACGTCGGCGGCCGCATCGCAGCCGGTAGATTCATCCAAGGCGCCCGGTATCCGCAGGTGGTGATCAACTCCGGGGATGGCGTCGCGCCGCTCAAGTGGTACGAATGCAGGGGTGACCCAGACGATCCCAAGTCATGGGCAGGCCACGACCTGGTCGGCCGCGACGTGATCCACGGCCACAGCCTTCAGGTCGCCGATATCGATGGCGATGGGAACCTCGACATCTTCGCCGCCGAGATGGCCAAGTGGACCGAGAGCCGGCCCGATCCTGACAACCCCCATGCTGAGGCGTGGATCTTCGACGGTGACGGCCAGGGTCATTTCCGCAAGACGGTTTTTTCACGCGGCATCGGATTTCACGAGGCCCGCGTCGCCGACCTCAACGGCGACGGTTTGCTCGATGTTCTCGATAAGCCGTACAACTGGGAAACGCCGCGTGTGGACCTATGGTTGCAGACGCGCGGTCATGCCCAATAGGCCGATGCTCGGCGAGCGCCGGAATCAACAGGCCTGCCATGATTCAGGAACCACTCGGAGTGCCGACCGGTTGGCTGGCCATTTGCTCCTTCATCTTCTTTTTCATTTCCTGAAGCGTGGGTTCTGCAACGTGGGTGGCAACCATCCAAGTGTAACCCTCGGGATCGACAACCGCGCCACAGCGGTCGCCCCAAAACATATCCATCACCGGTCCCTTGGGCGCGGCCCCGAGCTTTACCGCCTTTGCAACCACTTTGTCTGCGTTCTCCGTCAGCAGATACAAACTCGCCGGCGAGGCGCCGATCGTTTTCGCACTGCGGGAACCCATCTGCGGAACCTCGGGCCCCAACATTAATGTCGTACCCCGGAACGTCAGCTCGGCATGTATCGCCTTGCCGTCTGGGCCATTCATGATTCCCCGTTTGGCAAAGCCGAATGCCTTTTGATAAAAGGCCGCGGCCGCCTTCACGTCGGTCACCGTTAGCATTGTCGTCACCGAACAGTACAGCTTCTTATTGAGCGGATCGACTTTCTTGGGCATAACACTCCTTTGGTGAGGTAGGTACTCGAGCTAAAACTCCGGCGGAAGTTATTCATGACGCGCCGCTCCAAGTAGCTTCTGGCGCTGGGAGCCAAGAATACTTCGACAAGCACGCTCGGTCAACCTGCGAGTCAACGGCCTTGGTCGGCGCTAAGTTGACGTCCCGTCGCGCCGGTTGCTAACATGTCAAGGTACGCTGTCCAGGCTAAGCCTGCGAACGCCAATGAAGGAGCGAAACCTTGGACCGTCTCACGCGCCGTGAACTCAAGCAGGACCAGCTCCGGACCACCTTCGAGGCGTTCGAGCAATTTGCCAAGACCCACTACCGGGAAATCGTAACCGTGATGAGCGCGCTGATTGTGATTCTGGGGCTCGCCGCCGGCCTGAAACTCTACAACGACCGCCAGGAAGCCTCGGCCAACGCCGAGCTCGGCGCGGCGCTCAGGACTTTCCGGGCCTACGTCGGGAATGCGTCGCCGGAAATGCTGGGCGCTGATGCGCCGACCTTCCCGACCGCGCAGGCAAAATACAAGAAGGCGCTCGAGCAGTTCTCGGAAATCGCGCGCAGGTTCCCGCATCAGAAAATGGCGGCCATCGCCCGCTACCACATGGGCGTGTGCCAGGCGGCGCTCGGGGACCACGCGGCGGCGATCAAGACCCTTGAAGAGGCGGCTCGGACCTCCGACCAGAATATTGCTTCGCTCGCCAGGTTTGCGCTCGCCGGTGAGTATGCCAGCGGCGGCAAACTCGCGGATGCCGAGAAGCTTTACCAGGACCTCGCCAACCATCCTACTTTGATGGTGCCCAAGGCGGCGGCCCTCCTCGCCTTCGCGGACGCCGACCGCGCGACCAACCCCGCCCAGTCCCGCAAGCTTTACCAGGACCTCGAAAAGGAGTTCGGCTCCGACGCCGCGCTGCTGGCCGACATCAAGGAGCAGATGTCCGGACTGCCAAAGTAGCAAGACTGGAAAGTCGAAATTAGAAATTCGAAACTCGAAACTCGGACGAGCTTCGATTTTCGATTTTCGATTTACGAGTTTCGAGTCTCGAGTCTCGCGAATGCACAACACCGACCGCGAAACGCTTGAGACCGACGTCCTGATCGTGGGCGCAGGGCCTGCAGGGCTCGCTTGCGCGCTGCGCCTGGCGCAGTTGATCGAGGCCCACAACCAGAAGGCCGAAAGAGGCCAGTCTGCGGCTCCGCCGCTCAGCGCCGAAAACATCTACATCCTCGAAAAGGCCGGCGAAATCGGCGCGCACTGCCTTTCCGGCGCCGTGCTCGACCCGCGGGCTCTCCGTGAGCTCGTGCCGGACTTCGAGGCCCGCGGCGCGCCGCTCGAGTCGCCTGTCACTTCGGACGCGGTTTACTTCTTCACGCGCGGCAGGGCGTGGCGGCTGCCGGTGAATCCTCCCTTCCTCCGCAATCATGGCAACTACATCATCTCGCTCAACCGGTTCGTGAAATGGATGGGCGAGTTGCTCGAGCAAGCGGGCGTGACGGTCTTTTCGGGATTTGCAGGCATGGAAGTCCTGTACGATGGCAGCCGCGTCGTCGGCGTGCGCACCGACGACAAGGGAATCGACAAGCAGGGAAAGCCCAAGGCCAATTTTCAGCCGGGCTACGACCTGCGCGCCAAGGTCACCGTTTTTGCCGAGGGACCGCGCGGCTCGCTCACCAAGCAACTGGTTGCCAGGCTGGGGCTCGACCGCGGCCGCAACCCGCAGGTGTATACGCTCGGGGTGAAGGAGTTGTGGGAGGTTCCGCCGGGCCGCGTTCGCCGCGGTCAGGTGATCCACACCGCGGGCTGGCCGCTCAGCAGCAGGCAGTTCGGCGGCGGATTTATCTACGCCGTTTCGGACACGCGCTTGTCGGTCGGGCTGGTCGCGGGGCTGGACTACGAAGACCCGCGCTTTGACGTACACCACGCCTTCCAGCAGTTCAAGACTCATCCCTGGCTGCGCAAGCTGCTCGATGGCGGGCAGATGGTCCGCTACGGCGCCAAGACCATCCCGGAAGGCGGCTACTTCGCCATCCCCGAAACGGCGATGGACGGCGCGCTGATCGCGGGCGACGCGGCGGGGTTCCTGAACTCGCAGCGGCTGAAGGGCATCCACCTGGCGATGAAAACGGGCATGCTGGCGGCGGAGACGGTCTTCGAGGCGCTTCTCCAGGGCGATTATTCGAAAGCCACTCTCGGAAACTTTGAAGAGCGCTGGCGCGCGAGCTGGGTGCGCGACGAACTCTGGAAGGTGCGCAACTATCACCAGGGCTTCGAGCACGGCTTCTGGTCCGGCACGCTCCACGCCGCGTTGCAGTTGGTGACGGGCGGACGAGGCGTCCGGGCGCGGTACCGGTCACGCCCAGGCCACGAGCGCATGAAACCCCTCGCCGAGTTTGACAGCCGGCCCATCAAAACGCTGAAGCCGGATGGCCGTCTCACCTTCGACAAGCTGTCGGACGTGTACCACTCGGCGACCCACCACGAAGAGGACCAGCCTCCGCATCTCGTCATTGCCGATTACGACATTTGCAACCACCGCTGCACGCGCGAATACGGCAACCCGTGCCAACACTTCTGCCCCGCCGCCGTCTACGAAATGGAGGACGACCCCGACGGCTCGGGAAAGCGCCTGAAGCTCAACCCTTCGAACTGCGTCCACTGCAAGACCTGCGACATCGCCGACCCTTACCAGATCATCACGTGGGTGTGCCCCGAAGGGGGAGGCGGTCCGCACTACGAGGGGATGTGAGCCTCAGGGGTCTCATTTGTGACTCTGCTTCTATCCTATAAGTGTCATACACGGACCGCATGGCCGAACGATCACCAAAGCTTGCAGGCGTTGTAGCCGAACAGGAATCCGGCCGCACTCAGGACGAGCACGCTCGGGAAGACCCCACGGGGGCTAGTGAGAACCGGCGGACCTTCACGCCCTGGCAGCGAGTCCAGATCTTTGTCGCCACCTGGATCGGCTACTTCGCCGTCCTGCTGATCGGCCGCACGTTGCGCTGGGAGGTGGAGGGCTGGGATAACTTCGAAGCCGCGCTCCAACTCGGAAAAAGTCTGATCTACGCTTTCTGGCACTGCGATATCTTTTCCGCGACGTGGTTCTGGCGAAGGCGCGGCATCGTGGTGATGACCAGCCAGAACTTCGACGGCGAGTACATCGGCCGAATCATCCGGAAGCACGGTTACGGCGCGGCGCGCGGGTCGAGCAGCCGGGGCGGCGCGCGCGCGCTGGTGGAGATGGTCCGGTCGATCCGAAAGGGCCGCTTGGCTGCCTTCACCGTGGACGGGCCGCGCGGGCCGCGTCACGTGGCGAAACCCGGCGCGGTGCTGCTCGCGAAGGCCACGGGCGCGCCGATTCTGTGCTTTCACATCGTTCCCGCGCGCGCCTGGGCCCTTCGCAAGAGCTGGGACCGGACGGAGATCCCTCATCCCTTCAGCCGCGCGGCCATTTTCATCGCACCGCCGATCTCAGTCAACCAGGACGCCGGCGACGAGGAACAGGCCCGCAAGCTTCGGGAAGTGCAGGCAAGCCTGAACGAGCTGGGAAGGCGCGGAGAGGAGTGGAAGGCGGAACAGCAAATCAAAAGGCAAAACTCAAAAAGCAAAACTCAAAAATGAGGAACCCGCTCACTTGACGAATATTATCGCAGCGCGACGATGAGCAATCCTGCCCCCAACACCTTCTATTGCGCCGATCACGCCCTGCCGACTTGTCGCACCAGGTCCGCGTAGACCTTGCGTACTTGTTCGCGTGTGCTTTCAAGGCTCCCCGAGCAATCGATCAGATAATCGGCGCGCCTGCGCTTCTCCTCCGCCGGCATCTGGGCGGCGATGCGCTGCTCGGCTTCTTCTCGCGAAAGTCCGGCTTTCGCCATGAGCCGTTCGACCTGTTGCTCGGGCCAGCACCAGGCGACCACGACCTTGTCGAAGCACCCGCCAATGCCGGCTTCGAAGATGAGAGCCGCGTCCACAAGGACTACGGACCGGGGGCGGCGGAACGTCACATCGTCGGCGTGATAATGCGATATCAAATCGTCAGCCTGGTATTGCGCGGCAAGGTCCTCAACGCCAGCAATGATCCGCGGGTGCACGATGGCGTTGAGCTGTTGCAGCCTCTCAGGGTCGCGGAACACGATTCGGCCCAGGCGCGACCGGTCGATCTCACCAGAGTCGTCGAGGATTTCCTTTCCAAACTGTCTTAGGATTTCCGCGTAGGCCGGGCTTGATGAACGCAGCATCTCATGGCCGATGCGGTCGGCGTCGATGATCCTGGCCCCGAGGTCCTGAAACATCCGGGCCACGGTGCTCTTGCCTGAGGCAGCGCCGCCGGTTAGTCCGAAGTAGCCCATTTGGTGCTACGATCGCGAGCCGGCGCTGGCGCGCGTCCCGCGTCTGAGCCTCGCCGCCTTGACTGTGTTCGCCATGAGCATGGCGATGGTCAAAGGTCCGACGCCTCCCGGCACGGGCGTATAAGCCCCCGCCTTCTCCCGAACGTCCTCGGGCTGGACGTCGCCGACCAGCACCGACCCTTTGGCCTCGAGCTCGCCGAGCGGCCCGGCCGGGTCGTGAAAAATGCGCCGCACTTCTTCCGGCGTCGTCAAGCGGTTGATGCCGACGTCGATCACCGTTGCTCCGGGCTTGATGAACTCCCCGGTGACGGACGCCGCCTTGCCCATAGCCGCCACAAGGATGTCTCCTTCGCGCGCCACGGCGGCCAGGTCTCGCGTTTTCGAATGACAGATCGTCACCGTGGCGTGGTTGTGAAGCAGCAGTATGGCGACGGGCTTGCCGACCATGTCGCTACGCCCCACCACCACCGCGCGCGCGCCGTTGATCGGAATGCTGCTGCGCACCAGGATTTCAATGATCCCGGCGGGCGTGCAAGGGACCAAGCCGGGACGGCCGCTGACCAGATTGCCTATATTCACCGGATGGAGGCCGTCCACATCCTTCCCAGGGTCGATCGCCTCGAGCACGCGCTTCGCGTCCACTTGAGGCGGCAGAGGCAGTTGCACTAGAATGCCGTCGATTTCCTCCCGCGCGTTCAGGCGGGCGATCAAGTCGAGGAGCTGCTCGGTCGAGGTCGTCGCCGGCCATTCGATCTTTTCGCTGTAGAGGCCGAGCGCCTCGGTTGTTTTCACCTTGCTGCGGACGTAGATCTGCGAGGCGGGATTCTCCCCCACCAGGACCGCGGCCAGGCCCGGCGTGACGCCCGCAGCCTTGAGATCCCGAATCTGCCCGGCGAGTTCCGCCTTGATCTGGTCTCGAATCTTGTTGCCGTCAAGAACGCGCGCGCCCAATCTGTCTCTCCATCACTCGAACGAGTCTAGCACAGCCATTGTAGCGGCCATCATACCGACTTGCTCGCCTGGCCGCCCAGGGGAAGGCCCACCCACGGTTGCTTCCGCGAACGCGTCGTCATTCAATTTCATCGGGCAAGAGCTTTCGATTTATAATACGAGCGGCTCGGTAACTCGACAAGGCGCTCGCAGAGCGCCGCACTAGCGCTTATGGATGGTGTACCGTGGCTGATCAGATTGCCGCGCCCGAGACAGAGAAGGGCTCCCGAGCGGATCAGAAACCGGTCTACGGCATCATGGACATCGTCAAGATCCTGCCGCACCGGTACCCGTTTCTGCTCGTCGACCGGATTATCGAGCTCGAGCCTGACAAGCGCATCGTCGGGCTTAAGAACGTTACCATCAACGAGCATTTCTTCCAGGGCCATTTCCCGGGCGCGCCCGTGATGCCCGGAGTCCTGATCATCGAGGCCATGGCGCAGGTAGCCGGCGTGCTGATTTATCGGGACATGCCGGAGTCGGAGCGGCGCTCCAAGCTTGTCTACTTCACCGGCATCGACAACGCGAAGTTTCGCCGGCCCGTAGTCCCCGGCGACCAGTTGCGCATAGAAATGGAGGTGCTCAGCCGGCGCTCGAGCGGCAGCTTTGGCAAGATGGCCGGCCGGGCGCTGGTAGACGGGAAACTGGTCGCTGAAGCCGTCGTCGTATTTGCGGTCTCCGAGCGTCCCGGCTCATGAAAGCTCACCCCACAGCCATCATCCACCCTCGAGCTCAGCTTGCGTGCAGTGTCGCCGTCGGTCCCTATACGGTGATCCAAGAGGGGGTGGAACTCGGCGATGACTGTGAAGTGATGTCGCACGTCGTGCTCGGCGGGCCCGCGCGAATCGGCAAGCGCAACCGGATTTTCCCCTGGGCGTCCGTCGGCCTCGAGCCGCAAGACATGAAGTACCGCGGCGAGCCGACGCGCCTCGAAGCGGGCGACGACAACATTTTTAGGGAATTTGTCACCGTGCATCGCGGGACGGCCGGGGGCGGAGGGGTGACGAAGATCGGGAACCACAATCTGCTGATGGCCTACGTTCACATCGCCCATGACTGCATCCTGGGAGACCACGTCATCATGGCGAACGGCGCATCGCTGGCGGGCCACGTGGAGATCGGCGACTACGCCATGGTGGGCGCGTTCTGCGGCATCCATCAGTTCTGCCGCATCGGCACCGCGAGCTTCCTCGGCAGTTACACCGTCGTGAACAAGGACGTTCTGCCCTATTCGAAGACCAGCGCCGAGCGCCCGATGTCGGTCTACGGCGCCAACCGCGTGGGCCTCGAACGCCGAGGAATCTCGAAGGAGGATATCGACGAGCTTCAGGCCGCGTTCCGCCTGCTCTCGCGCTCCAAGCTCAACACTACCCAGGCGCTCGAAGGCATCGAGGCGCGCGGCATCAAGTCGGAGCACGTCCGCGCGCTCGTGCAGTTCATCAAGACCTCGGAGCGCGGCGTGGCGAAGTGAGCGAACTGACCCATTGAGTCATTGGGCCATTGAGTCATTGAATCATCGAGCCACACAAAGAAGTTCTCCGTCATCAGTGGGTAGTTATCAGTGAAAGCCTGAAAAATGGCTCTGTTGGTGACTGAGAACTGAAAACTGAAGACTGAGAACTGAGAACTGATAATGGCCGGCGAAATTGTGGAGCCAAAAACCGAGGCCAGCAGAAAGCTCTCCGAGGAGCGTTACGCCATTATCGCCGGTAACGGACATTTCCCGTTCCTGGTGCTTGACGCGGCGCGCGATCAGGGGATCGACCCGCTGGTCGTGGCCATCAAGGAAGAAGCGTCGCCCGAGCTTGACCGGAAGGCTGGAGCGATCCACTGGCTGAGCCTGGGCGAGGTCGGCAAGCTGCTCGGGCTGCTCGAGGCGGCGCGGGTAAACAAAATAGTGCTGGCGGGGCAGGTCAAGCACGCGCAGCTCTTCAGCTCCATCCCGCCGGACGGGGTGGTGCGCAACGCCCTCGATAGCATGCATCAAAAGAACACGGACGCGCTGATCGGCGCGTTCGTGCGTATGGTCGAGCAGCGCGGCATCGAGGTGGTGGACTCGACGCTTTTTTTGAAACCGCTGCTCGCCCCCGCCGGGACGCTGACGCGGCGCGCGCCGGGCGCAAGCGAGCTGGCGGACGTAGCCTACGGGCGCGAGGTGGCCAAGAAGCTCGCCGGCCTCGATATCGGGCAGACCGTAGTCGTGGCCGACCGCGCCTGCGTCGCGGTCGAGGCCATGGAGGGCACCGACGCCACGATCGAGCGCGCGGCGACTCTGAGTAACGGCAAACGGCTGGTGATCGTCAAAGTCAGTAAGCCCGACCAGGACATGCGCTTTGACGTCCCGGTGGTGGGGCCGCAAACCATCCGGGTGATGAGCCGCTCGAACGCGATCGTCCTGGCGCTCGACGCCGGCAAGACCCTCCTGTTCGAGCGCCAGCGGCTGCTCGAGGAGGCTGACGGGGCGGGGATCGCGATTATGAGTAGCGATTGAGTCATCGGGCCATTGAGTCATTGGGCCATTGAAAGAAGTGCTCAGTCATCAACAGTCGCCAGTTATCAGTGAAAACCTGAAGAATGGCTCTGTTGGTGGCTGAAAACTGAAAACTGATTAACTGAAGACTGACACGACTGACAACTCGCTTGCAATGACTCAACCGAGCGAAAGGACGCGCGTCGCCGTCATCGGGGTCGGAGAGCACGGCAGGAACCACGCTCGCGCCTTCAAGGAAATCGCGGGCGCGGAACTCGTCGGGGTTTATGACTCGTGCGCGGAGCGGCGCCGGGAGGCGGCGAGCGAATTCGGAGTGGGAGCTTTTGAAAGCCTGGACGAGGCTCTGGCCGCGGTCCAGGCGGTGAGCATCGTGATACCGGCCCGCGAGCACGCGGCCGTGGCGCGGCGGGCGTTCGAGCGCGGCGTGGACGCGCTGATCGAGAAACCTATCACCCGGGACATCGGAGAGGCTGACGAATTGATCGAGCTCGCCGCCGCGCACCAGCGGATTCTCCAGGTCGGGCACGTGGAGCGCTTCAATCCCGGCGTGCTGGCAGCTAGAGCGGTAACGCGCAGCCCGCTTTTTTTCGAAATCCACAGGCTGGGCGTCTTCAGCCCGCGCAGCCTGGACGTGGACGTGGTCTTTGACCTCATGATCCATGACCTCGATCTGGTACTCTGGATGGTCGCGTCGCAACCCGTCGACGTCCGCGCCGTGGGTCTGCCCGTGCTGTCGGACAAGGTCGACATCGCCAACGCGCGCGTCGAGTTTGAGAATGGTACAGTGGCCAATTTCACGGCCAGCCGCGTCAGCACGGAGAAAGTGAGAAAGTTTCGCTACTTCCAGCTGAGCGAGTACATCTCGATTGATTTCTCGAGGCGAGACGCGCTTGCGCTCAGTGTGGACCGCAACCGTCCTGCTCCGCAAATCCATTTTCGGAAGCTCGAGCCGCCCGCGTGGGCGTCGGGTCCGCCGGGATCGAGCCCCCAAGCGTCAGGGGCGCCACACGGCGACCCGCTGCGCGCCGAGATCGAGGCCTTTGTAGGCTCGGTGCGTAGTCGTCGCCCCCCGCTCGTGGGCGGGGTGGAAGGGCGCGCCGCATTGGCGCTGGCCGAGCGTGTGATGAACCGCATCGAAGAACATGCGGCCCGGTTGAGGGTGTCGCTCGGCCGTCCGGCCGGGTCGAGCGGAGAACTGTGACGATTGTGGATTCAGCACGCTATTGAAAATGGCTCTTGCCTGTCATTCTGAGCGGAGCGCAGCGAAGCGAAGAATCTCGCTCTGCGCATTCCCAAGGACTTACGCGGTCCTGAACGAGGTAAAGGACGAATCTCGTAAGTGACTTACCCATTCAGAGCGAGATTCTTCGCTACGCTCAGAATGACATGGGGCAAGAGTTCTTGATTTCCCTATGAGTGCGGAGACCGAACTTAACTTGCTGCTGCAGTGGGAAGACGAGGCCGCCCAGTGGCGACGGCGGACGATGGTCCTGGTCTCCGTGTTCCTCCACATCATCCTGGTCCTTCTTCTCGCGGTCGCCCCGGACCTCTTCCGGCGAGGCGCGGAAATGATGGGCGCGAGCGTCCAGCCGAAGCCCAAGCGCGAGAGCACGATGTTGTTCATTCCTCCCGATCTTCTCAAGCGCTTGCGCGAACCACCGCCCGACCCGAGCATCCTCTCGGACAAGAACCGGCGCGCCCAGGGCCGCTCGCCGGTCGTCAATCCGAACGGACTGCGCATGCCCTATTCGCGCGGCAACACACCGCTGCCCGAGCTCAAGGGCGGCGGGAAACCTCCTCAACCGGCGCCTGCTCCGGCTCCTCCTCCCTCTCCGCCGGCGA
>QHZK01000024.1 GCA_003224635.1 Acidobacteriota bacterium
GACCGTAATCGAGGGTCAATTTGGGAGTGATATTCCATCGGTCGCGGACGTAGGCGCTTATCAGGTGCGCGCGAAGGCGCATCACTTCCGGCACCTGGAAGGTCCTGCTGGCGGTTACGGGCAGGCCTAGAAGGAACGATCCCATGCTATTGAACCTGGAAGTGCCACTCAGGGAAAGAGCCGCACAGGCGCCGTCGGCATTTAAGGCCTCGCAGCGCCGCGTGAATCCATCATCAAAGTTAAATCCTCCCTGCGCGCCGTAAGCACCGCCGGACAAGAACTCCGCCTGCGTATGGTTGAGGCCCATGCGGTAGAAGTCCGTGCCAAAGCGGATGTTGTGCTTGCTCTTGATCCAGTTGAAGTTCGCCACGTACTGGGACTGTGGGTCGTGGCGGTAGTACGGCATGAAGTTCGTGTCCACGCCCAGGGTGGCGAATCCGTCGCCTGTTTGGCTGTCGAATTCCGGCCAGCCACTCTCGAACGCCCGCGGTCCGTTGGTTCCTGGAATGCCCAGCACGTCCGAACCAATCTTTTTGCCTAGTCCCGGCTGCTCCGAGGAGGTGTCCTGACGCGCCCAGCCGAAGTGGGCGTCCATAAGGAAGTTCGGCGAGAAAGTGTAGGTACCCATGATGGTAAATCGGTAGGTCCCGCCATGGCCGTGCCCTGGATTACTCGTCCCTCCGATGGGCCGTCCCACGAGCTCTTTGCCGAACACGGTCGGCGTGGCGTCGGTGTAACGCAGGACGCCGAATGTCCCGATGAGGTTAAGCTTGGAAGTTGCATTGTAGTTGATCTTCGTGTCCACCTGATGGCGGTCGAAAAGAAACGGCGCCGACACAAAGTAATTGCTCGTCCTGTTCGTATGTCCCGCCACGTTGGGGTCGGGCTCTAGGGCGAGGATATTCTGAACCACAGGGTCGAGCAGGTTGCTCGGGAGTATATTCACACAGTTGGGATTGGACGTCGTGTCGCAGCGGGGGTCGGTAGATGCCACGCTGAACACTTGGCGCCCCGTCCCATTGGCGAGATTCCCGGTCGCGGGGTTGAACAGCATGTTATCGAGCGCGGGGATGGTTGCTCCGGACATTGTCTGTACCGTCACCGGGGTGACGTACCCATTTGCTTCCCCGGAAGCCGAGTCGCAGATGTTGATATCGTCCGGCGCCGCTTTCGAGCAGACAGGGTCACCCAGCACCGACGAGAAGTCTCCTGCCTTCATCGCAGCGGACGGCACGGTCACGCGCCGTTGCACGCCGCGGTGGTCCCCCGTACCCTCGTAGCTCGCAAAATAGAACAGCTTGTCCTTCTTGATCGGACCGCCCACCGAGCCGCCATATTGGTTGTAAATCGTTTTGGGCTTGTTCCCGGTGTTGACGGAGGCGTTATCAAACTCCATCGGCCAGGCTTTCAGGTGGTTGTTGGAGTTGTACTCAAAAAGCGAACCGTGAATCTGGTTTCCGCCGCTGCGGGTCTGGACGTTGATCGCGGCGCCGCCCGCAAATCCTTGCTCGGCGTCAAAACTGTTCGTGACGACATTGACTTCTTGGATCGATTCCAGCGTCGGTACGTAAGACGTGACGTGAGGCAGTTGGATGTTGTACGTACTCACGCCGTCGATGCGCGTATTGTTCTGGTTGTCGCTCGTCCCGTTGACGTTGAACTCCAGCGACCTTGAAGGGTTCGTAGGTATGGAGTGGGAGTTTACTGGCGGTGAGAAACCCGGAAGGGCTCGATAAACCTGCTGGTAGTTCCTCCCCAGTGGCACGGGCAGGTTCGTCAGTTCCGTTGCCGCCACATCGGCATGGACCTCAGATGTGTCGGTCTGCAAAGCGCGCACCTCGCTCTTCACCTCTACTGTTTGGGTCACCGCGCCGACTTCCAGGCTTACGTCTACGCGGGTCACGTTGTTGAGCGTCACTGGCACATCGGCCCTCTCGAACGCCTTAAATCCTTCGTGGACGACCTTCACCGTGTAGGTTCCGCTCTGGACGTCCGGGAAACTGTAAGTACCAGACGGATCAGTGGCGGCCTGCCGGGATTGATTGGTCTCTTTGCTTGTGATGGTGACGGCAGCGCGTGGGACGGCAGCCCCAGTGGGGTCCTTCACGTCACCCACGATCGAACCATACAGCACCTGGGCTTGAACGTTTGGCGGCGCCGCCAGTGACAGGAGCAGGGCCGCGCACGGCGCAGCCCACAGCAGTACGTACCTTCTCTGCACGCAAATTTTTGTCATGTCAGTTCCTCCGGCGATAGGACTGCTGACTGGAGTTCTACCGTCTTTTCACTTCGCAACAAACAAGCTGGAAAAGCTTTGGGCCTTCCAAAGCGAGACACAACACCCGATGAGCGTATCTTACACGACGCGAACCCTCTGTCAAGTCTTAGTCTAAGTAAGTAGTGGATGGCCGCATACGTGCAAGGTATAATTCTCGCCGCAGGGAAAAGCTGGCGGGCCGGAAACGGAGGAGCGGTGCGAAGGACGTTTCCAATCCGCCAGCGTATGGAAACGCGGCAAGGGCCCTCCCGGTGGGAAGGGCGTTACGACGAACCCGTGCTCGTAGCAGGGAAACTGAAAAAGGCAAGGCGGGCCGTGGTCTTGGGTCACGTCAACTGATACGTTCTAAACGTGCGCCTGTAGCTCAGATGGATAGAGCGGCAGACTTCGAATCTGTAGGTCGGGAGTTCGAGTCTCCCCAGGCGCGCCACGTCTTTAATTAATGAAGCGCTTAGCATGTGGTCAGAGATGCTTGAGGGATCCAGGTGGACGATGGGACCTTGCTTCAGGACCTGCATTTTGGCCTGCGGATGCTGGCAAGGAACCGGGGTTCACTTCTGACGCCGAGCTCGGAACCCGCCGCCCGAGTGAACATGCAACGAGCTGATCTGACGCCGCACCGAATCCCCCGCTCGAATCTCCTGCCCGATTCGCCTGGAGGCCGATTTTCTGCAAGGGTGCTTCCAGCGCAGTTTGCGCAGTTTTGCTCTTGTCCGCGCGACGGCCCTGTGGCAGACTCACAGGGGCTGGGATCATTGAATGCTTGCGCTTGGAGTGGGCTCAGCACTGCTACGAAGCAACAGACAGAGACCAGACCCGGCTCGCCCCGAAAAGCCTTTCTTGATGGTTTTCCCGGATGATCTGAATGTCGGCTCCAGCGCCCAAATCCAGGGGTCCCGGATTGGCGAGCGCGGCTGGACTGACGCCACACGCCACGCACCACAGCCTCGGCTTGAAACAAGCGCGCGCCTGGCAGACAATTTAAGCTGCCCTGCTTCCGGGCCGCGGCTCCACGCTGCGCGGAACACCTTGCAAGGAAGCGAGGCACATGAACATTCTGCTTTATAATCCGGATAACGAAGTCACTAACAACTTCATGCCCCATCTGTGGATGTTTCTGCTGCAGTCTCTGACCCCGCCCCGGCATCAGGTCTTCCTGGTGGATGGCAACGCGCAGCGAATGAGCGAAGCGGAGCTGGTAGCCTACGTTCGCAAGAACCGCGTGGAATTGGTGGGGATTGGCGCCATGACGCGGATGGCCGCGAAAGCCTACCGAATGGCAGACGCGGTGCGCGCGGCAGGCGTTCGGGTGGTCATGGGAGGTCCCCACGTCACCGAGGTTCCCGACGAGCCGCTGGGACGTGATGGCGGACTTCGCCACGCGGATGCGATCGCGCTGGGCGAGGCCGACCAGACCTGGCCGAAGATTGTCGCCGATGCCGAGCGTGGCGCCCTGCAGGAAATCTACCTGCCAGTCGACGCCGCGGGCCACGAGGTCAAGCCTTCGCTGGACAATTATCCGGAGATCTCCTGGGACAAGTTGGACCTGGAGCAATTCGACCTGATCAGGTTTCTTCCCAAGTGGGTGCGTCGTCTGATTTCCGCCGCGGGCATCCGGGGTGGGAGATGGGAATCTTTTCACGTGATCCCCATCGAGTCCGGGCGCGGTTGTCCCTACGGCTGCGAGTTCTGCACCGTGACCGGGTTTTTCGGTGACGCCATCCGCTTCCGTTCGAATGAAAGCGTCGTCAACGAGCTTTTGATGCTCAAGGCGCTCGAGAAGCGGCAGAAAGGGAAGATCGCCGTTTTCTTCATCGACGACAACTTTGCCATCAACCCCAAGCGGACCAAGTCGCTCCTGCGCGAGATCATCGCTCGCGGCGCTCAGCTTCCCTGGGTCGCGCAAATCAGCATGAACCTGTTGCGCGACGAGGAGTTGGTCTCCCTGATCGCAGAGAGCGGCGGCAAGTGGATTTTCATGGGCCTCGAGTCGATTGATCCCGAGAGCCTGAAGAGCGTGGCCAAGGGGTTCAACAAGCCGGGTGAATATGCGGCCGTGCTGGAGCGCCTGGCGCGGCACGGTTTGTACGCCATCACCTCGTTCATTTTCGGCATGGACGGCGACCGCCCGGGCGTGGCCGAGCGCACGCTCGCTCAGGTCCGTTCCTGGCCGCCGGGGCTGCCCGTTTTCGGCCTGCTGACTCCCTATCCGGCCACTCCGCTCTATGACAAGCTGGCTGCCGCAGGCCGGCTCATCCGCCCCAAACACTGGCTGGACTTCAAGCCTTTCGTCATGGCTCACGCGCCCACGAGACTCTCCCCTGAACAGGCGGAGGCAGAGGTGAGATATGCCTGGAAGACCTCCTACGATCCCGCCACGACGGCCGGCGCGATGCATTGGCTCGAAAGGCGGTCGCTCTCGGATCGCGCCATACACTTGGTCACGCGGCTCATCTTCCGGGGAATCTATTTCCCACAGATGCGACGGCGAGAGTGGCTGCGCGTCGTCTTCGAGAACCGGAGATCGATCCTCCGTCTGCTTGCTCAAGCGCTCGCAGACAGGTTCAGGCCCCGGAGGGAGCGAGCTGCGGCCGTCGAGGCCCCGTCGATCCCTTGACCCGGCCGTCTGCCGCAAGAACCCTGCCCCGTCCATTGGCTGGAACTGATTTGTAGCCGCCCCGACATTGACTCGGCATGATAATCTGGCATATGCTCTGTTACACGAAGGGAGCTCGTGTCCGAAAATCCGCGATCATCTCTCAGCAGGGCTAAGGTTGACGCGCGGAAATTCTTGCTGATGATGTTTAGGTCCTTGTTCCAGAAGACGCCGCTCAAGAGACGGAGGGCCATCTCAGGCGGCGCTCTTGTTCTCATCGCGACAACGATGTGGGGCGCGGTCGTCGGGACTGCAAAGCTTCGGCGCTCAGGGGGCGCCGCTGCCGAGGCAGGCCAACCGCGCGTGATGGCGGCCGCCCATGCAGCCGATTTCAATCGCGACGTTCTGCCCATCTTTCAGGCCTCTTGCACTCCGTGTCATGGCGCCGACAAAGCCGAGGCGCGGCTTCGCCTCGACTCTGAGGCTGCCGTTCTCAGAGGCGGAGTTTCGGGGAAGGCCGTCATTTCGGGTAACAGCAAAGACAGCCTTCTGGTAAAGCGCCTGCTCGGTCTTAACGATTTGCCGAGAATGCCGCTGGGCGCGGACCCGCTGGCGACGGTTCAGATCAACAAGATTCGCGCCTGGATCGATCGGGGAGACTTCGCGCCCGCCGCCCCCGAAGCCACCGGTGAACTGGCTGGCGCAAGAGCGGTCGAGCCTGCCCTGAGCGAAGCGAACGGGACGCCCGCGCTTCCAACCGGCGGGACGCCGGCGCTCCCGGCAGGGTCGAGTGATTTTGCGTCTAAGGTTCGGCCTGTCCTCGCGGCGCGCTGTTACCAGTGTCACGGGCCGGAGGTGCAGCAGAACGGGCTCCGCCTCGACTCCTTGGCCGCGGCTCTGAGGGGAAGCGCCTCCGGCAAGGTCATCATACCCGGCAACAGCGAGAAGAGCCCTTTGATTCGGCGCCTGCTGGCGCTTGACCGCCCGCAGATGCCTTACGGCGGTCCGCCTCTTTCTCAGGACCAAGTTCAACTGATTCGCAACTGGATCGACCAGGGCGCGCCGGGCCCCGACTCGAGCGAAGCGGTCGTTGCGGCGACGAGGCCGCTCAAGCACTGGGCCTACATGAAGCCGGTGCGTCCCGAAGCGACGAAGGTAAAGAACGCGGCCTGGTGCCGCAACCCGATCGACAACTTCGTCCTGGCGCGGCTCGAGAAAGAAGGACTGTCGCCGTCGCCTGAGGCCGATAAAGAGACGCTGATCCGGCGAGTGAGCCTTGACCTGATCGGCCTGCCTCCGACGATTGAAGAAGTGGACGCCTTCCTGGCGGACAAGAGTCCCGGCGCCTACGAGAAGCTGGTCGACCGGCTCCTCGCCTCGCCGCATTATGGCGAGCGCTGGGCGCGTCCCTGGCTCGATCTCGCGCGCTACGCGGACTCGCACGGTTACGAAAAGGACGACCTGCGGACGGCCTGGAAATATCGCGACTGGGTCATCAATGCGCTCAACCAGGACATGTCGTTCAAGGAGTTCACCATCGAACAAATCGCCGGCGACATGCTGCCGAACCCGACCCTTGACCAGAAGATCGCCTCCGGGTTCCATCGCAACACGCTGCTCAACCAGGAGGGCGGGGTCGATAAAGAGGAGGCGCGCTTTGAGACGCTCGTGGACCGGGTGAATACGACGGCCACCGTTTGGCTCGGAATAACGCTCGGCTGCGCGCAGTGCCACAACCACAAGTTTGACCCGTTCACGCAGAAGGACTACTACCGCATGATGGCGTTCTTCGACAGCAACGCCGATTACAAGCTCCTCAACTTCGGCCACGGTGAAGGGTGGGTATGGGAGCCTGAGCTCGAGCTCCCGACTCCCGAACAGGACGCTAAGGCGAAAGGGCTGAAGGCAGAAATCGCCAGGCTGCAAGCGGTGCTCAACACGTCGACGCCGGAACTCGAGGCCGCGCAGGCGAAGTGGGAGCAGGAAGTGAAGAGCGCGGAAGCCGGCTGGACGGCGCTCAGCCTCAGCCGCTACTCCTCACAGGGCGGCGCTACGCTCAAGCTTCTTCAGGACCAGTCGGTCCTCGCGGGCGGCAAGAATCCGAGCGCCGATACGTACGTGGTCGAAGCGAAGACCGGCCTGACCGGCATCACCGGCGTGCGCATCGAGGTCCTGGGGGACCCCAGCCTGCCGCAGGGCGGGCCCGGCCGGGACCCGGACGGCAATTTCTTCTTGAGCGCTTTTGAAGTCGAGGAGGCCCCGGTCGAGCCTCCGGGTGCCGTGCTGAAGTTGACTTTCAAAGACGCTGCCGACAACGAGTCGCAGGAAGGCTACGAAGCCAAGAGGCTGGTCAGCAAAGAGACGAGTCTCCGCGGCTGGGCGATTGATTCCTCTCCGTCCAAGGTCCCGCTGGCGCGACAGGCCGCCTTCGTCCCCGACAAACCGTTTGGCTTCGAGGGCGGAACTCTGCTGACGATTCGCCTGAAGCACGAGATGCGCCACGCCTCGCGCAACCTCGGGCGCTTCCGTCTGTCGGTGACCACGATGGCCGAGCCGCTCAAGATCACACAAGTTCCGGCGCGCCTGCGGCCCGCGCTGGATGTTCCCGCTGCCCAGCGCACGGAGGAACAAAAAACCAAACTGGCGGCGGTGTATCGCTCGATCACGCCGCTTCTCCAGCCGACGCGCGACCGCATCGCGCAGCTCGAGAAGTCGCTCAAGGACCTCGGCATCGTCACCGCCATGACGGCAGGCGAGCGCCAGACTTTCGAGCGCCCCTACGGATACGTCCGCCTGCGCGGCAGCTTCATGAGCAAGGGCGACAAAGTATACGCGGGAGTTCCTGCCGCGCTCAATCCCCTGCCCGAGGACCAGATGCCGAACCGCCTGGGACTGGCTTACTGGCTCGTGGATGAGAATAACCCGCTCACGGCCCGCGTCACCGTAAACCGCTTCTGGCAGGAAATCTTCGGCCGCGCCATTGTTGAGACCAGCGAAGATTTTGGGAGCCAGGGCGACCCGCCCACTCACCCGGAGCTTCTCGACTGGCTGGCCACGGAGTTCATGCGGCAGGGGTGGAGCATGAAGGCCATCAAGCGCCAGATCGTTACCTCGGCTACGTACCGCCAGTCCTCGCGCGTGACCCCCGAGCTCGAGGAGCGCGATCCTTATAACAAGCTTCTGGCTCGCGGCCCGCGCTTCCGCGTTGAGGCCGAGATGGTGCGAGACCTTGACCTGGCGGTGAGCGGTCTGCTGAGCGCCAAAATCGGGGGCCCGAGCGTCTTTCCGTATCAGCCCGCGGGCATCTGGGACCGGCCCTACAGCGACGTGAAGTGGGTCGAGAGCAAGGACGAAGACCGTTACCGCCGCGGCGTCTATACTTTCATCCGCCGCACCGCGCCTTACCCGAGCCTGACCACCTTCGACGCCCCCAGCCGCGAGTTTTGCACCGCGAGGCGGGTACGCACCAACACTCCCCTACAGGCGTTGACGACCCTCAACGATCCGGCGTTTTTCGAGGCGGCGCAGGCCCTTGCCCAGCGGATGATCGCGGACGCGGGCCCCGATCCGGGCGCGCGCGCCGCCTACGGGTTCCGGCGCGTGGTTTCGCGGCGTCCCACGCCCGAGGAACTGGAGCGCCTCCTCGCCTTCTACCGTGCAGAGCTGGACCGGTTCCGGAAGGACACGAAGGCAGCCGGCGAGGTTGTCAAGGGGTATTCGGGCGCCTCCACGGATGTAGCCGATCTCGCCGCATGGACCATGGTGTCAAACGTGGTGTTGAATCTGGACGAGACCGTCACGAAGGAGTAGAGGAACGGCCGGGAATCACGCCATAGCTCGACGAGGCTGAGCCCCGACGCGTGGTGGGCCATTGTGGTTCTGTAGCGGGGGTCTGCGACCGCCGAACGGCGCTCCCTTCCAGGGCAGGCTTCGAGCGCCGCTACAGCGAAACTGACCCACCACCCCACGACGACAGGTTGGCACCGAAAACCAGAGCTGGGTCGGAGATCCTAATTCGATGAAGCCCAGCAAAATCTTGCTCGCCAAGCCGCGGGGATTCTGCGCCGGCGTGGACCGCGCCATTGAGGTCGTGGACCTGGCCCTGAGCCTGTACCCGGGCCCGGTCTACGTGAGGAAGCAGATCGTGCACAACAAGCACGTCATCGATTCCTTCGTCGCCAAGGGCGTCGTCTTCGTCGAAGAAGTGGACGAGATCCCCGACGCCGCCGTCGCTATTTTCAGCGCCCACGGCGTGTCTCCGGAGGTCAGAGCGCAAGCCGCTCGGAAACGCCTGACCGTCATCGACGCCACGTGCCCGCTCGTCACCAAAGTTCACCTGGAGGCGATCAGGTTCGCCCGCGAAGGTCGTTCCATCATCCTGGTTGGACACAAGGGTCATGAAGAGGTCATCGGCACGATGGGCGAAGTTCCGGCGGGAGCTCAACTGGTCGGAACGGTGGAGGAGGCGGAGAAGGTCGAAGTCGCGGACCCCGACCGCGTCGCCGTGGTCACCCAGACGACTCTGGGCGTCGATGACGCGAACGTGATCATCGACGCGCTCCGGCGGCGCTTTCCGAGCCTGGTCACTCCTTCGAGCGACGACATCTGCTACGCCACCCAGAACCGCCAGACCGCTATCAAAGCCCTTGCCCAGAGGGCGGACCTGGTCCTGGTCGTGGGTTCGGACAACAGCTCGAACTCGAAACGCCTTAAGGAAGTGGCGGAGAGTTTCGGAGCCCGAGCCTACCTGATTGACGACGCTTCCGAAATCGACCCGTCGTGGCTCGAGGGCGTGCAGTGCGTGGCCCTTACCGCCGGCGCCTCCGCCCCCGAACACCTGGTCCAGCAGGCGCTGGACTACTTCAAAGCGATGGGAGTAACCGAGGTCGAAGAAGTCGAGGCCATCGAGGAGCAGATAACCTTTGCCCCCCCTCCGGAGCTGGCGCGCGCCCTGGCCGAGCGCACCTCCAGGACCTCATAGCGTTCTTTGCGTTCGTCCTTGCGCGCCTGCCATCTTGAGCGCCGATCGCGCGCGGCCCGGCCCGAGAAGTTCTTACTCAGCCACCCTGACCACGCCGACGAGCTCTTGCCAACTGCCCCTGGAGCGTATACATTTTCGCGGGGCACATGGCAATCAAAGAGCACTTACGTCGAACGCTCACGCTCTTCATTCTCTTGGCGCCCGCCCTGTCGCCCGGTGTGGTATCGGCCGGACCCGGACCGGTTCAAGCTCAGTCTCAGACCTCCCGAACGGCGAACATAGTTCGCCGCTCCAGCCGCTATGAGCAAGCAGGCCTGCCCGAAATCCAGAGCTACATTTCGAGCGCTTGGGATACGCTTACGCGCTCGATGACCAGTTGCCAGAGCATTACGGACCCGAAAGCGTCGACGCCCCCGGTCATCTACCTGCCTGCGGATTTCGCCGCGCCCGCCGAGCTCGAGCCGGTCACCCGTGAATGCCACGCGCAGATTGCGCGCCTGCCCCAAGTGATCCATCGGCTGGGAGAGATCGACTCGAAGGGCCTCGACCCTCACGCTCTCCTTTATCTTCCCCGTCCCTACGTGGTCCCGGGCGGGATGTTCAACGAGATGTACGGGTGGGACAGCTACTTCATCATCCGCGGACTCGTGGAGTCGGGCCGCATCGACCTGGCGCGCGGCATGGTGGAGAACTTCTTTTTCGAGATCGCCCACTACGGCGCGCTTTTGAACGCCAACCGCGGCTATATGCTGACGCGCTCGCAGCCGCCCTTCCTGACCTCGATGATCATGGCCGTGTACGACGCCGAGAAAGCGAAAGGCCGCGACGACCGCGACTGGCTTGCGACCGCCTATCCCTACGCGGTCGAGGACCATGACTTGTGGGTGCACGATCCGCATCTTGCCGGGGCGACTGGGCTCTCGCGCTATTTCGATTTCGGTCGAGGCCCTGTGGCCGAAGAGGACCTCGCCTACTATCGCCGGGCCGCCGCGTACTTTATTCTGCACCCCGGCGAAGCAGCGGGTTTCCTTTCCACGACTGGGCCGGGCGAGCACCCTCCCGAGGCGATCGGGCCCCGGTTTTCGCTTAATCTTTGCAGCAAAAATGCGGACAGCGAGAATGCGGGCAGCGAGAACGCAGGTGCGCCGGGCGCCGGTAACTGTGATCGCCTCGAAGATGCCGGGCTGACCGCCGATTTCTACAAGGGAGACCGGTCGGTCCGCGAGTCCGGGTTCGACATCACCTTTCGCTACGGCCCCTACGCCGCCGGCACGCATCACTACGCGGACGTCGGCCTGAATTGCCTGCTTTACAAAGTGGAAACCGACCTCGAGCGGATGAGCGCGCTGCTCTCGAAATCCGCCGAGGCCGGCCAGTGGCGAGAGAGCGCGAGCGAGCGGCGCGACGCCATCAACAAATACTTCTGGAACGCCCAGAAGGGCGAATTCTTTGACTACGATTTCACCGGGAGCGAGCGGTCGTCCTATGAATACGCCACGACGTTCTATCCGCTTTGGGTCGGACTGGCCTCCCCAGAGCAGGCTGAGGCCGTCGACCGAAACTTCGCGCACTTTGACCGGCCCGGGGGTCTCTTGACCAGCTTGAAGGAGACCGGAGGCCAGTGGGACGCCCCGTATGGCTGGGCCCCCTTGCAGTTGATCGCCGCCGAAGGCTTGCGGCGTTACGGCTTCACTCAAGACGCCAATCGCTTGTCGGCGGAATTTCTGACCACGGTCTTGCTGAACTTCCGCCGCGACGGAACTATCCGCGAGAAGTACAACGTGGTGACGAGATCGTCAGAGACCCACGTCCAGGCCGGCTACACACAGAACGTGGTGGGCTTCGGCTGGACCAACGGCGTGTTTCTGGCGCTCCTTCACAACCTTCCGCCGGAGTGGACTCGCCGGATTCCCTTGCAGTGACGCGCGGCGGAGGGGCGGGATCTTAACCCCCGGTCAAGCCAGAGTCTGTGCGGCTCAAACTCTCGGACTTGTGCGTGCGTTCGAATGTCTAACTTGGCTCGTGTCCCGATGGCGCCGTCAGGAGCTGTCCAGCCGGTTCTTCTTTTTGACCGCGCCGATGAAGGGCAAGGCAGATTGGGCGCAACTCCGATAGCCACGACAAGCCTTGACATTGCAGTCCACATCCAGTACAAGAGCGTGACCGCGCATGATTGTCCGCTGATTTAGTCCAACAGATTGAGGCGCGCTGAGGTGTTGCCTCTGACGGCGTGCGCGCCGCGATGCGCGTCGAGGTCCGGCCAAGGCGGCTGAGAACCGTGAGAGGAGTCCCTGCCATGTGGAGAACCGCCAGATTGGTTGCGAGATTGGTTGACAGACTGGCTGGCCGGGTCATATCGGCTGGCATGATCTTCGCCTTGGCGCTCATCGTCAGCGATCCGGCCGCAGCCCAGGTGGATACTGGAACTATCTCGGGCACAGTTAGGGACCAGTCAGCCGCGGTGATTCCCAGCGCGAAGGTGATGCTCACGAACGAAGGCACATCCTTCACCCTGAGCACCGCCACTTCCGGTGACGGGAGCTACATCTTCACACCGCTCAAGATTGGCAATTACGCGGTCGTGGTCGAAGCCCCGGGCTTCCAGAAGACGAGCCATCCGCACATCGCGGTCGACGTGCAGCAGCAAGTGGTGGTGGACTTCACGCTGGTACCGGGGGCGGTGACCGAGACGGTCGAGGTGATTGGGGCTCCGCCACAGCTTCAAACCACCAATGCCTCTGTGGGACAGGTAGCGGACACGCGCCAGATTAACGACCTGCCTTTGAACGGCCGGAACTATACCTTCCTGGCGCAGCTTGCGGCCGGGGTCACCCAGGAAGCGCCGACGGGACGGGGGATGGAAGCGACGGGGAGTTTCGCCGCCAACGGGCTGTCCACCGCCAACAACGACTACATTCTGGACGGCATCGACAACAACAATGACTCCGTGGACTTTCTGAACGGCGCCTCCTATGCCGTGAAGCCTCCAGTCGATGCCATCCAGGAGTTCAAGATTCAGACGAGCAACTTCAGCGCCGAGTTCGGACGCGCGGGCGGGGCGGTGCTCAATGCCACGATCAAGTCCGGTACCAACCAGGTTCATGGCGCCCTGTGGGAGTTCGTCCGCAATGACAAGTTTGACGCGGCCAACTTCTTTGAGAACGCCGGCGGCGTCACCAAAGGCGAATTCCGCCAGAACCAGTTTGGCGGCGCGATTGGCGGCCCGGTGGCCATACCTCGCGTCTACAATGGCAAGGACAAAACGTTTTTCTTCTTCGATTACGAAGGCACTCGCATCCGGCAGGCCGCCCCCCAGGTGGCGACCGTCCCCACCGCCAAGGAGCGGGCGAGCGGCTACACGGACCTTTCTGAGCTGATCACCAGCCAGAGTGGAACACGAAACGATCTTCTGGGCCGCACCTTCCCGCTCGGGAGCGTGTTTGATCCCGCCACCACGCGTCCCGTCGTTTGCGGAACAGCCGATCCAGTGACAGGTTTGACCCCGACGAGCGCCAGCCAGGGCGATCCTTGCTACAACATTGCCCTCGGCAAGTCCGTTGGTTTTGTCCGTGACCCGTTTGCCGGCAACCAACTTCCAGCTTCGCGGCTCGACCCCAATGCCATCGCGCTGCTCAACTTGTATCCTGCGCCGAACGGGCCCGGTCTCTTTAACAACTACACTGCCGACCCTGTAGTGCGGAACGACACCAAGCAGTTTGACGTTCGCGTCGACCACAACTTCAGCGAGAAGGACCAGTTGTTCGGGCGGCTGAGCTACGCTGACAATCCTGACTTCGTCCCGGGACCCTTCCAGGGCCTCGCGGACGGCAGCAGCTTCACTCAAGACACCTTCCACAACAACAGCGTGAGCGCGGTGCTGAGCGAGACCCACTCCCTTACGCCGACCACCATCAATGAGTTGAGGTTCGGTTACAGCCGGCTGGCCACCAGCCAGTTTCAACCCTTTGCGACCCAGCAAGGCATCCCGGCGAAATTCGGGATTCAGGGCATTCCTCAGAACGGTTTCAACGGCGGCTTGCCCAAGATCGACCTTTCCGGTCTGAACTCCATCGGACCTGCCGCCTTCGTGCCCGGCGAACGATTCAGCGAGACCACTCAGCTCACCGAGAATCTGACCAAGATTTACGGCTCGCACTCCTTCAAGGGAGGATTCGAGTACCAGCATCTGCGGTTCCCCTGGTTCGCTCCGGCCTGGCCGCGCGGGGAGTTTGATTTCAATGGGACCTACACTGAGGTGCCGTCGAACGGAGGCGGCAGTACCGGTCTCGCGCAACTGCTCCTGAGTCCGACCCCGACGACGGTGCCGGGCGGA
>QHZK01000399.1 GCA_003224635.1 Acidobacteriota bacterium
CCACTCCCACTCATTCCTACATGAAGTTCCTCTACAAGTACCCGCAGGCGGAGTTCCCCTACGCGGCGCTGGTCGAGGAAAATCGTCGTCGCGGGAAGCAGAGCCCGGAATTCGAGCTGCTCGACACGGGTGTGTTCGACCAGGACCGCTACTTCGACGTCTTGTTCGAGTACGCCAAGGCCACGCCCGAAGACATCCTGATCCGCATCACGGCCTACAACCGCGGACCCGAGCTGGCCAAGCTCGACCTGCTGCCCACGCTGTGGTTTCGCAACACGTGGTCTTGGGGACGGCCCGATCTGGCGGGACAGTGCGAGGCGCCGAAACTGGCCCCGGTCAGAGACGTGCGCGGCGCTTCCGTGATCGAAGCCCGCCACGATTACTACGGCCGGCGCTGGCTCGTGTGTGAGTGCTCGCCGCCCCTTCTCTTTACGGAGAACGAGACCAACTTCAAGCGCCTATTCGGGGTCACGAACCGCACGCCCTACGTGAAGGACAGCATCCACGACTACGTTATCCATGGCTGGGGCGACGCCGTGAACCCCGCTCAGCAAGGGACCAAAGCCAGCGCCCACTACCCGTTTGAGATCCCTTCGGGGGGCAGCGTTACGCTGCGGTTGCGGCTCACGGACCAGGCGCCCCGGGCCGATATGTTCGGCGGCCAGTTTGAGGAGGTCTTCGCACGGCGTCTGGAAGAGGCCGACGAGTTCTACAGGAAGCGCGTGGGGAGCTCCTCCAGCGAGGACGCGGCGAACGTGCAGCGGCAGGCGTTTGCGGGGATGTTCTGGTCGAAGCAGTTTTATCATTACGACGTGCGCACCTGGCTCGAAGGCGACCCCACCCAGCCGCCGCCTCCTCCCGAGCGACGCTCAGGACGGAACCACAAGTGGAAACACCTCTTCAACGCTGACGTGCTCTCCATGCCTGACAAGTGGGAGTACCCGTGGTACGCCGCGTGGGACCTCGCCTTTCACTGCGTCAACCTGGCGCTCGTCGATCCCGACTTTGCCAAAGAGCAACTCATCCTTCTGCTGCGCGAGTGGTACATGCACCCGAACGGGCAGTTGCCGGCCTACGAGTGGGCCCTCGACGACGTGAATCCGCCCGTTCACGCCTGGGCGGCGTGGCGCGTGTACAAGATCGAAGAACGCGTCCGAGGCAAGGCCGATCGGGCCTTCCTCGAGCGGGTGTTTCACAAGCTGCTGCTCAATTTCACCTGGTGGGTGAACCGCAAGGACCCTGAAGGCATGAACGTTTTCGAGGGCGGATTCCTGGGACTCGACAATATCGGGGTCTTCGATCGCTCGGCGAAGCTGCCCTCGGGAGAATTCATCGAGCAGTCCGACGGCACCAGCTGGATGGGTATGTCTTGCCTGAACATGCTCTCGATCGCCATGGAGCTCGCCTGGGAAGACCCGGTGTACGAAGACGTGGCCAGCAAGTTTTTCGAGCACTTCGTCCACATCGCCCACGCCATGAACGACTTGGGCGGGGAGGGAGTCGAGCTCTGGAACGAGGAAGACGGCTTTTACTACGACGTGCTGCACCTGCCGAATGGGACCCACTATCCTCTGAAGGTGCGCTCCATGGTGGGTCTGGTCCCGCTGTTCGCGGTGGAAACACTGGAACCGGAAGCCCTCGACAAGCTGCCTGGTTTCAAGCGCCGCATGCAGTGGTTCATCGACCATGATCCCGACGTCCCCAGCCACATCGACATGAGCCGCACCTCCGAACACGGCGTGCGGCGGCTGCTGTCCCTGGTCAGCCGCGGACGGCTCTTGCGCGTGCTTCGGTACGTGCTGGACGAGTCGGAATTCCTGTCGCCTTCGGGAGTCCGCGCGCTTTCCAAGTACCACCGCGACCACCCTTACGTGCTGAAACTCGACGGCGACGAGCACGGCATTGACTACGAGCCGGCGGAGTCCACCACGGGCCTCTTCGGCGGCAATTCCAATTGGCGCGGCCCGGTGTGGTTCCCGATGAACTTCCTGCTGATCGAATCCCTGCAGAGGTTCCACTACTACTACGGCGACGAACTCACTGTGGAGTTCCCCACCGGCTCGCGCCAGATGAAGACGCTGTGGGAGGTCGCCGCAGAGCTTTCCCGCCGGCTGACCCGTATTTTTCTGCGCGGCGCGGACGGCCGGCGGCCCGTCTACGGAGACGCCGAAAAGTTTCAGCGGGACCCCCTCTGGCGGGACTTGATTCTGTTCTACGAGTGCTTTCACGGCGACAACGGCGCAGGCCTCGGCGCCAGCCACCAGACCGGCTGGACAGGTCTGGTCGCCAAGCTGCTCGAACAGAGCGGGGAGTAAAGAAGTCTTCAGTCATCAGTAGTTATCAGTAGTCAGTTATCAGCTATCAGCAAGAAGCAGTTAAAAAGTCGAAAGTCTAAGAGTTGAAAGTTCAAACCCGAAGCGCCGTCAGTGGCTTTCGATCTTCGGCTCTCGACCTTCAACTTCAATCTTCAACCTTGTTCCTGACTGATGACTACTTGATGATTGCAAAATATAGTGACGACGTTTTCTGTAGCGGCGGTCTGCGACCGCCGTTTTTCGGCGCTCATAGAGCGCCGCTACAGCGAAGAAGTGTCACTATATTTCGCGATTCTCAGTAAGAGCGGATAGCTGATAGCTGAGAACTGAAAACTGACAACTGCTTTCCATGATTGACCCCTTCATTGACTTCGGCCGCGAGATTTGCGGCGATCTCGAGGCCGCCGAGCAGCGCGAATGGCTGGTCACGAACGGGCTCGGCGGTTTTGCCTCGGGCACGGTCGCCGGGTCGTTGACGCGCCGCTACCACGGCCTGTTGATCGCCGCGCTTCAGCCGCCACTCGGCCGCACGCTGCTGGTCGCAAAATTGGAAGAGACCGCCGAATACGACGCCCAATCGTTTCCACTCTCGACCGATCGCTGGACGGACGGCACCATCGCCCCTCGCGGCTACCTGAACCTCGAGCGGTTTCGACTCGAAGGCACGACGCCTGTCTGGACGTTTGCTCTCGCCGACGCTCTGCTCGAAAGGCGGGTTTGGATGCGGCACGGGTCGAACACCACGTACGTCCGTTACGACGTCGTGCGCTCGAGCGGCGCGCTGAAGCTGACGCTCAAGGCGCTGGTCAACTATCGCTGCTACTATTCCCTAACCCGAGCGGGCGCCAGCGCGGGGGCTTGGCGGATGGACATCCAGCCCGTCGAGCATGGCCTGCGTGTGACGGCCCTCGAGGGTGCGACGCCTTTCTACCTGTTGGGTGCGACCGCTCGGGTCGAACCCGCCGAGGAGTGGTATCTGAATTTTGACCTGCCCGCCGAGCGTTTTCGCGGTCTCGACGATCACGAAGACCATCTGCACGCCGGCACCTTCACCGCCGACCTGAAATCGGGCAACCCGCTGACGATTGTCCTGAGCACGGAGTCCGGTGCGGACAGCACTCACGAGCTTCAAGCTCGCTGGGCTCGCGAGACCGTCCTACTCGATCAATGGACTCACACGATGTCGCGCCTGACGGACGGCGCGCCGGACCCGACGCCCCCCTGGATACGTCAACTGGTTCTCGCCGCCGACCAGTTCATCGTTCGCCGCCCCCTGGCCGCCGACCCCGAGGCGTGCTCGGTGATCGCGGGCTATCCGTGGTTCTCCGACTGGGGACGCGACACCACGATCAGCCTGCCTGGCCTGACTCTCGCCACCGGGCAGCCGGCCACGGCGCGCAGCGTCCTCCAGACCTTCGCCAGGTTCGTGGACGGAGGCCTGCTTCCGAACCGCTTTCCCGAGGGCAGCGAGCCTCCGGAATACAACACGGCGGACGCCACGCTCTGGTTCTTCGAAGCGATACGCCAGTACTACGCCGCCACGGACGACCGGAAGCTCCTGCGCGGTCTTTTCGCCCTGCTGGCGGACATTGTTGACCGGCACCTGCGCGGCGCCCGCCACAACATCCACGTCGACCCCACGGACGGGCTCCTCTACGCGGGCGAGCCGGGCGTGCAAGTGACCTGGATGGACGCCAAGGCCGGGAATTGGGTGGTGACGCCGAGAATCGGCAAGCCCGTGGAGGTGAACGCGCTCTGGTACAACGCGCTGCTGCGCACGGCGGAATTTGCGCGCGCCATCGACAAGCCCCCGGCAGAGTACGAGCACATGGCGGCGCAGGCGCGAGCGAACTTCCAGCGCTTCTGGAGCCCCACCATGGGTTGCTGCTTTGACGTGATTGATGGCCCGGGGGGAGACGATGCGTCGCTGCGACCGAACCAGCTCCTGACCGTCTCCTTGCCGAGCAGCCCGCTCGATCCCGAGCAGCAGCGCGCCGTGGTTGACGCTTGCGCGCGTCACCTGCTCACCAGCTATGGGCTGCGCAGCCTTGCTGCCACTCACCCGCAGTACAAGGGGCGCTACGAAGGCGACGAGCGCCGGCGCGCCGCCGCTTACCACCAGGGGACCGTGTGGGCTTGGTGGCTGGGACCGTTCGTCACGGCGCACTTGCGCGTCTACCGCGACCCCGCCAAGGCCGCCTCGTTTCTCGAGCCGATCGCCAATCACTTGAAGTCGCACGGACTCGGCAGCGTCAGCGAGGCCTTTGATGGCGACCCGCCCTTCACTCCTCGGGGAGCGATTGCGCAGGCATGGTCCGTGGCGGAGGTGCTGCGCGCCTGGGCCGCCTGCCACACCTTTTGAGAATGGCGCGCAAGGGAAGCCTGGGCTCGACTTTCGGAGGGAAACACGCGTCAGTTGTTGCTGATGCTCTCGGAGGGTAAAGCCGAGGATAAGGGGCCAGAGGCCTCCCCGGCGCGCCGCTGCTTCTTGCGGATGGTCCGTCTTGACTCGGGAGTGCTCTGGTCCGACGCCGCCGCCAGGGCCGCGGCGGCGCGCGCGCCCGCGTCACAGACGGAGGCGAAGCTTTCTACAGCGGGAGCGGCTTCGAAAGTGGTCCCGGCCAGCTCCCTGAAATTTTCCTTCGCAAACGTCAGCTCTCGAACGTCGTGATCGCAGTCGATGGTCACCCGATCGCCGAGCTCGACCTGGCGGGTGGCCAGAAGGTTCGACAGCGGAAACACCAGGTGGCGCTCGATCGAGCGCTTCAGGTGCCGCGCCCCGAATTTCGAGTCGGTGCCTTCGTCGAGCAGGAAATGGCGGGCGCCCGGCGTGCAATTGAACACAAACTCCTTGCCCACGGCCGAGGATATGATCCTCTCCTGCACGTTCTTGAGCTCGATATCCAGAATCTTCTCGAGGTGCTCGCGGTTGAGAGTGCGGAAGACGATCACCTTGTCAAGCCGGTTCATGAACTCGGGCGAAAACTTGCGCTGTGCCGCTTCGGTCGCGGTCCGGTAGATTTTCTGGTCGAGCTCCTCATCAGTCTCGCGCGCGCCGCCGGTGTAACCCATGCCACCGTGAATCAGTTTAGTCATCTCTTCCGATCCAAGGTTGGAAGTGAGGAAGACCAGGCTCTGTGAGAAGTCGACGCGACGGTTGTCGCCCAGAGTCAGCGTGGCTTTGTCCATAATGCCCAGCAGGAGCTGCCACAGAGCGTCCGAAGCCTTCTCGATCTCATCAAAGAGCACTAGCGAAAGCTTGTGCTCGTCCGTGTAGTGCTGCTCCAGCACTTCCTGGGTGAGGGCCGGGCTGGTCTCGCGGTGACCGAGGTAACCTGGGGGCGAGCCGATCAGCTTGGCGATTTCGTGACTGTGCTGGAACTCCGCGCAGTCGATCTTGACCACGGCGCGGGGATCGCCAAAGAGCGTCTCCGCCACGGCTTCCACCAAGCGCGTCTTCCCCGACCCGGTCGGGCCGAGCAGCAGCAGGTTCACGATGGGCCGTCCCGGCGCCACGAGCCCGGACTTGTGGACCTGAAAGACGTGCGACAGTCGCCGCACGGCGCGGTCCTGACCCACCACGCGCTGCCGGAGATTCTCAAAGTCCTGCGCTTCGGGGCTTTGCAACCTCGGATCGAGTATGGTTTGAAGTCCGCTCATTTTCTTCTCCCGACCTCTTCTGTTCTTGAATGCAGTCTGGAGGCCTGCGGGCGTGCATTCAATTCTGAAGTCAACGTCTTCGGCCAGCCATCAGGCCGCCGCGAGCGAATAAGAGGGATCGACCCCTCGGGGTAAGAGAACAGCCTGGATTTCCTTGGCCATAGACTCTGCCACGTTTCTCTGCAGCGCCAGAACGTCGGAGATTTCGCGCTCGTAGCTCTTGGTCCACAGATAGGTTTGGTCGCTCGCCTGGACCAGCCCCCCGGTAATGCGCACCCGGCAATCGGAGTGGAGCACGTTGCCCTCGAGGACGTAGTCCACGCCAAGCTCCCGACCAATCTGGTCAATGCCTTTGTCGGTGCGATTGCACCTCATGGCGGAGACCCGGGCGACAACACCAAGCCGCTGAGGGCTCAAACTGCCCAACTGGGCCGTTATCTCCTCCGTCAGACCTTCGCTGAAGAATTCCTGCCCGGATTCGCCGCCCACGGTATAGAAAGGCAGCACCGCGAGCTTGACCCTATCCTCACGCGACGCTGCCGCGCCGCCGGCCGCCGCGTTCTTTTCAACCGGGGCAATGACACGGTAACCTCGCCGCGCCAGTGTTTCGATAAAACGGGGTTTTTCCGCTGAGTCGCCGAGAGCTGTACGGAGCTTGTTAGCGGCCATCTTGAGGCTGCTGTTGAACTCAACGAACGTATCGGGGCCCCAGAGTTTCTCCCGCAGCTCTTCCTTCGAAACCGCTTCTCCGGGACGCTCAAGCAGCGCGGCCAGCATTTGAAAGGGCTTTTCCTGGAGTTTGACCTTCAGTCCGCTCTTGGACAGCTCGCCCGAACGAAGGTCGACCTCGAAGAGCCCGAATCGTACGATCGGCGTTGCTCGCATCGTTTTTTCTATCATGGTTTTCTGTATCACGGTCACGTCTCCTCCTGCCTTCAGACTGAACGTGTGGACTGGCGCTTCCGAGTCCACGAATTTCACTGGAGCCGTATGCGGTGCGCGTCTATTGCACTTTGCTTTCTTGATCCTTGTCATTCCGCGTCAGCACCTCGATGATGTTGGTCATCATGGGCGTATAGGCCACGAGGTTGGCGCCGCCCTGGTACATCTTGGCGAGCAGGTCCTTGCCTTGCACATCGACCGACGTCACATCGCACAGGTCAACTACTGCCACCGGCCGGTCGCAGTTTTTCCAGACCCTTTCCGTCTCTTCTACCCAAGGCCCCCTGAGCTGCCCTTCCAGCTTCAGCGCGGTCGATTGGGGTGAGTCTTGAACCGTAATTCTCAGCATTGGTTCTCTTCCTCTCTGGCCGTCCTTCGAGAGCAAATCTCGTGCCAAGCGCACGCCATCTAGTTTGTATCCGACCGGGGCGTTGCAAATAAGGTGTTTATAGTTGAGGGATAAACTTTATGGTTAACTCACTCTCACGTAATAATGTTGACGAATGTGACGAGATATGGTCGGTGACTGAATCTCGTCGCGGCAGGTGGTCAGTTGAGCGAGGATGGCAGGGACCACCAGCCGGCGTTCCCCGTCCCGAATTAATTCAGCTAACCATCAATTGTGCAACAAGTTACGTTCGCATTCGCCGACCGACGCAGGCGCACGGATCGGGGTGACGCAGGCGTGTTCGCGAGCAAGGACTCTGCTTGACGGGTGGCCAAAAGAGATATGGTGTGATTTTACCATTTTGTTATCCCGCGAGGTTTCACTCTCCCTCATTTACCCCAGACAGGTCCGCAGCCACGCGATGGTATAATGCCTCGGCTAGGCAGGGGGCAGAGCTAGTCCTACCTTCCCGCCTTCCCGGCGCTCTCGGACTTTGGCGAGTGAAGGGTACGGCAAGCTGTACCCCTACATTCTGAACATGAAAACCTTGGAAGAGTATCTCGTGCTGGCCGCTCAGAACCACGGGCACATGTGTCCGGGCCAGGTGCTGGGCGTGCGCATGGCGATGCTGGGACTGAGAGAGCTGGGCATCGACGATCCCGCGAAGCACGAGAAGCGGCTGCTGACGCTGGTCGAGATTGACCGCTGCGCGACGGACGCGGTCAGCTTGGTAACCGGCTGTCGCCTGGGCAAGCGGTCGCTCAAATACCTCGATTACGGCAAAGTCGCCGCCACGTTCGTGGACCTCGAAACCAACAACGCCGTGCGCGTCGTCGCCCGAGACGATTCGCGGCTCAAGGCCAAAGCGATGTTTCAAGGGGACTCGGCCGGCGAGCTGTCAGGTCACTACAAGCAGCAACTCGAAGCCTACAAAGTGATGGGTGAGGCGGAGCTCTTCACCGTCCAGCGCGTGCGGGTGAAGCTCAAGCCCGAGGACCTGCCGGGGCGTCCCCATTCACGCGTGACGTGCCAGCAATGCGGCGAAGGCATCAACGACCGGCGCGAGCAGGTGGTCAGCGGGCGCGTGCTGTGCCGTAACTGCGCCGGTGAAAGCTACTACGAGCCAGTAGGTAGTAGGTAGCATGTAGTATGTAGGCGTAGATTGCAAGCAAGCGCGGATGCTGTGACGGTTCTGCCCTGACCTGGTGTCTACTACCTACGACCTACCGTACTTCAAATGGATCAACCCGCCCTTGTCGTGAAGCCTGAATACAGGGTAAGGGTCCTGCGGGGCGACTTCCTGCCGGCGGCTACGCTGGTCATTCTGGCGGTCACGGCGGTGGTTTACGTCCTCGAGATTCTTGCCGACGTCTATACGAGCGGGCGCGGCCTGGCCTTTTCGCAATCGATCCGGCGATTCATGGTTGAGCTGGGCTGGAGCGGTCCGGCGAACCCTCTCGTCTTGCTCGAGTTTGGAGCGTCCTTCAAGCCCTACGTTCAGCGCGGCGAATACTGGCGGCTGGTGATGCCGATGTTCCTGCACGCGGGGCTGGCCCACCTATTTTTGAACGGCCTCGGCCTGTACGCCTTGGGCCGCATTCTCGAGCGGATCTACGGCTACGGGCGCTTCGCGTGCCTCTACGTGGGCGCGGGCATTGGCGGCTCGCTCCTTTCCGTGTGGCGTTCGAGCGGCATTGCGGTCGGAGCTTCCG
>QHZK01000400.1 GCA_003224635.1 Acidobacteriota bacterium
TCAGCTACGTCACGGGCTGGTCCCGACACAGAAGTATAACGGAATGTCGAACAATCAAGATGGGAAGGATTGGTGGCGAAAACGTTATTCCTGCTTCGAAACTGATTTTCGAGGCTCCGTACTTCGTCCTTCGTCTTATTGGTGACGACCGTATGCGGTATCGCGCCAAGCGTCCAACGCCAGACTCGCCAGGAGGCTTCTTACGTTTTCTTCGATCAGGTCGCGCACGCTCCTGAAGAATTCAAGGTCGTGGCTGTAAGGATCGGGGACGTCCCACTCCACTACCCGGCCCTTGAAACCAAGCGGAACGGGGCACGAGACTTCGCAGCCCATGCTCACGACGTAATCCATGTCGTCGACCGAGACTTCGTCAATTCCCTTCGACCACTGACCGTCGAGTGGGATCCCCTTCTCGGCCAGGACCTCGGCGGTCTGCGGCAGAATGTACCCGAGCGGCCGCGACCCGACACTCAAAGCGCGAACCTTGCCCCGACCCAGATGGTTCGCGAGCGCCTCCGCCATCTGGCTGCGGCAAGAGTTGCCGATGCAGACGAAAAGCACGTTAAGGGGGCGGGACGGCTGACCAGGCATAACCAGTGTTTCAGTCCTTCGGTCTTTCAATCGTTCAATGATTCAATGACGCAATGATTCAATGGCTCAATTTTTCCAGGAAGTAGCGATGAATCGTCTCATCTTCGGTGAGCTCGGGATGGAACGTCGCCGCCAGCAGCTTTCCCTGCTCAACCAGGACCGGTAAACCCTCGGAGCGACCGAGGACGCGCACCCTTGCTCCGACGCGGCGGATAATGGGCGCGCGGATGAACACCATTTCAATCGGCCGGCCAGCGAGATCCGGGCACTCGCCCTGCCTGACCGAACTGTCGATCTGACGACCGTAGCCGTTCCGCTCCACCGCGATGTCCATCAGCTCCAGGCGCTCCTGCGGAGGGTTCAGGACCTCTCTGGCCAGCAGGATCGCTCCCGCGCAGGTGCCAAAAACAGGCTTGCCCGCCGCCGCAAAATACTTAATTGCTGAGCCAAATCCTTCGGCGGCGAAAAACTTGAGCATGGTCGTGCTCTCGCCTCCCGGCATGATCAGCCCGCCGGCCTCGTCCAGGTCCGAGGCGCGCTTCACCAGCTTCCAGGGCGCGCCGACGCGGTCGAGCATCTTCGCGTGCATGGCGAAATCGCCCTGAATGGCCAGTATTCCGACGGGTTGGTTGCCGTTGCGCATTGGTTGATCGCCACCGAGAACTTACGGGTTCCGCAAAATCGACTGACAACTACCCCTCACCCCCTGCCCCTCTCCCGCGAGGGGAGAGGGGAGAGAAGGCCTCAATTGATGCCCTCTCCCCTTGTGGGAGAGGGTGGCGCGCCGGGTGAGGGGTTGACTGGTCACTCTATTTGGTAGCAGCTCGCCAGAAGCCGGAAGAGAGAAGCAGAAAAGATCGGTGGCCAACTATGTGGTATCTTATTCTGACTTCTGACTCCTGGCTTCTGACCCCTGTTCATCACCGCGCCGCCGTGACCAGCCTGGCCTGCAAGTTGATCTTGGTGCCAGCCAGCGCCTTTGACACGGGACATCCTTTCTTGGCGTTCTCGGCCAGTTCCTGGAACTTCGAGTTCTCGACTCCGGGGACGTCCGCCTCCGTGGTCAGGTCGATCCTGGTGATGGCGAAGCCCCCGTCGGCTTTATCGAACTGCACGGCCGCCTTCGTGTGGATGCGCTTGGGTGTGAAGCCCGCCTGGGTGAGCTGGGCGGAAAGCGCCATCGAAAAGCACCCGGCGTGCGCGGCGCCGATCAGCTCTTCCGGATTCGTGCCCGGTCCGGTTTCCATCCTGGACTTGAATGAGTACGGACCATCGTAGGCCCCGGCGCCCAGCTTCATGTGGCCTTGGCCCTCCAGAAGATTCCCTTTCCATTCTGCTTCTGCGGTTCGGACTGGCATATGATTTCCCTCCTTGGAAGTTCCCCCCGCGAATAGTATACGCCCTTTTCTCGGCCCCGCCCGTCGTCTTGCCGGAAGAACGTGATCTGTACCAAGCGACGTAAGTTGTAGCGGCGCTCTATGAGCGCCGAACGGCGGTCACAGACCGCCGCTACAGCGGATGCGAACGAACTCATGCCGCTGTGCATAGTTCCACAACGCTCCGCAGAAGTTCCGTGTAAAATGGCTCCATGAGCCGAACGCAGCGTATCCTCGTCAACTTGATTTTTGACCCTGAGTACGGCGGCTACGTCGCCGAACGTGCCTCAACTCCCGGGTTGCATGTCGCAAGGCAGGACGGTCGAAGCGGCCTCGAAAAACGTGCGCAAGGCCATCGCGGCCTACCTGAACTGAGAAACTGCCTGACGCTCCTCGGCCAAGTTGAGGTCCGCGTGTGAAACGGCGCGCACGAAGCAACTCACACTTCCACCCGTGCAGCCTCGGTAGAGACAGCCCGGCGGCCGTCTCAGAATGCGGAAACGTTCCGCCGGAACGTCTCTACCATCCACGAGTCTGCAGGAGCTCCTTCGGGTCGAGCTTGGAGACATCAATCCCGCGCATGGCCTCGCCCAGCTCTTCCGAACACTCGGCGACCACCTGGGGCTCGTTGTAGTGCGTTGTCGTGCGCACGATGGCCTTGGCGCGCCTGTCGGGGTCCGAGGACTTGAAGATACCGGAGCCTACAAAGACGGCCTCGGCGCCGAGCTGCATCACGAGCGACGCGTCGGCCGGCGTAGCGATTCCCCCGGCGGAGAAGTTCGGCACGGGGAGCTTCCCATTCCGCGCCACCCACTTGACGATTTCGAGCGGCGCCCCGAGATCTTTCGCCTTGGCCATGAGCTCTTCTTCGCGCAGCATCGTAAGCTGGCGGATCTCGCCGGTGATGGCGCGCAGGTGGCGTACCGCCTCAACGATGTTGCCCGAGCCCGCCTCGCCCTTGGTGCGAATCATGGCCGCGCCCTCGCCGACGCGCCGCAGCGCCTCACCCAGGTTGCGCGCCCCGCACACAAACGGCGCCTTGAACGGCCATTTGTCGATGTGGTGCTCCTCGTCGGCGGGCGTCAGGACCTCGCTTTCGTCGATGTAGTCCACGCCGACCGACTCCAGCACCTGCGCTTCGGCAAAATGGCCGATGCGCGCCTTGGCCATCACCGGAATAGTCACGGCGGCCATGATCTCCTTGATGATCTTGACGGACGCCATCCGAGCCACGCCGCCTTCCTTGCGGATGTCCGCCGGCACACGCTCGAGCGCCATCACCGCGACGGCCCCCGCGTCCTCGGCAATCTTGGCCTGCTCGGCCGTGGTCACGTCCATGATCACGCCGCCCTTGAGCATCTCGGCCAGGCCGACTTTGAGTTTCATTTGCTGGTCATATTCCCACATCGGAGCCCTCCTCAAGAAAGTCTATCAGTTCTCAGTACGGACGTCATTTATTCCTTGTCCTTTGTCCTTGGTCCATAGCAGGAGCAAGCTTGCAGTTCAAAGGACGAAGGACAAGGGACAAAGGACCAAGGACTAAACAAGTGCCACATTCGCGCCCGCCGCAGACTTCTTTCTGCCCTTTCCGTTCTTGCGCATCGCGGCCTTGAGCAACTCGCCTAGGATAGTTACGCCGCGCTCGATCTGGTGGTCGGGCAGGGCGGTGAAGCACAGGCGAAAGGCGTTATGCTGCGGCTGCTGAAAATAGAAGTACTGGCTCGGGGCGAAGATCACGCCGCGGTCCTGCGCCTTGACCAGGAGTTCGGCCGCGTCAAGCCCCGCCGGCAACTCCACCCATGCGGACATACCACCCTGAGGATAAACGCAGACCGCTTCTGGGGGAAAGTGCTGCTCCGCCGCGCCGCGCAGCACGCCAAGCTTGTGCTCGTACAGCTTGCGTGTCCGCCTCAGCAACTTGTCCAGCCAGCCGCCGCGCCCCAGCTCTTCGAGCACCGCTTGTCCCAGGAGGTTGGTGTGCAAGTCGGCCCGCTGCTTGGCGGCGCGCAGGCGCTCAATCACGCGGCGCGAGGCCACGATCCAGCCGACCCGCAGCCCCGGGAAGCCCACCTTGGAAAAGCTGTTGAGATAAATCACCAGCCCGGCCGTGTCCAGAGATTTCAGCGGCGGCAGTTCGCGGCCGTGGTAGCGCAGGGCGCCGTAAATATCGTCCTCGGCCACCGGCGTCTGGAAGCGCGTGG
>QHZK01000386.1 GCA_003224635.1 Acidobacteriota bacterium
CCTCCGGGTGTCCCCGGACGGCGAAGACTCCACAATGGTCGTGGAACTTGTCGTCTGGCAAGCTGTGGTCCGGGAAAAGATGGAGCGACGGCAGCACCGAGCGGAGTCCTCTTTGTCTTGCCCTTGACTAAAAGTCCGTGCAACTAAGACGACCATTATAACTCGGTAGGCCTTCTTTTGTCTTTGACCGAGAGCCCACCCGAAAGCCCGTCAGCCCCGGGCCGCGTGACAGGGTCTACGGCCTGCCTGTCGGAGTCCGCTCAACGCGGAGACACCCGGGAGCCCTAGAGGGGCGCGTTCGCGCGAGCCTTAGGGGGGCGGAGACACGAATCCCTCCCCCCAGGTCCTATAGCCCGCGCGATTGTCAGAAGGAAGAATGGGGTTAGATCTAAACTGCGGACTTACGCTCCCCGCACTTGAACACGCAGTGTTTTCTTCTCGGGAGTGATGTCCACCTTGTTTTCTCGCGCCAGCCACCCGACGGCGAGGTTCAGCAACTCACTGTCCCCATTGAACTTCTTCTTCAATTGAGCAAGGGTCTGGGGTCCCGCGCTGGAGAGCTCCTGCCATACCTTGCCGGCCGTTTCACCTACTTGCGCTTTGATGTCACTTTGCTGGTTGCTCATACTTTGCTAAGTCACCTCCTTTTGAGTCGAGTCGTTTCAAAGAGTCGATTTCGCTTAGGGAGCGAGACTGGCTGGCATCACTGGACTTTTGAAAGAGTTTTCGAGTTCCGTTCCGCGTTTCGGGGTTGCTGCAACTGCGGTCGGCAATCCGAGAAGTGAGCGCTTTCCGTTCGGCCAATCCCCTCGGCTATCATTTAACCTTATAACGCTGGTTTTGGCAAAGAATTTCTTTTTATGGGAGGCATTCAAGAGGGCCGGCCCGGGGGCTGGCGGCAGGACTTCTTGCCCTCAACTGCTTGTCGGCGCTGCACTTCGCACAGCGCGCTCCGATGGCAGTGGCGCACACGATTCTGGTGGCTGCCTACGACTACTGAATTGGCATCAAGGCTATCGGGCGCCGGCTTCACTCTCTTTACGCGAGTCAGATTCAGCTCGCGGCGGATGAGAAAGGCGACATCACCGACGCTGAGGTTCTCAGCGGTCCCGGGGATCCTTGCAGGAGGCAGCCTTGGAAGCGGTGAAGAAGCGGTGGTTCAACTCCGCCCTCAGACGCGCCGGTCGGGGTGGAGTCAGCTACCCGTTCCCGGCAGGGTACATGATTAACTGCGGGCAATTACAGTACCAGACGCTAAATGCATCCGGTGAAAGTGATCGTCGCCGCCGTCACCGTTCCCCCGGGACCTACGGCGAGCGGATTCGCGGGCGTCGCGTTATCCGTGGTGATCGTCACCGTGGGCGAGCTGCAATCCGCCGTCCCGTCGCTCTTGGTTGCGTCCGCTTCGATGCTATAAGCGGCGTTGCCCGAGGGCGTCGAATAGCTCGTCCCCGCCGAGTTGAACGTGCCAGCCCTGGGATTACTCCCCGGCACCAGCAAGGCGTAGTTGGCGCAGTCCGTAGCCGCCGTCGCCGCCGGACACACGGCCACTCCATCGGTCGCCAGCGGAAATGCGGTCGAGCCGGCAAACAGAGGGATGGTTACGGTGACGGCCGACCCGCCTGGGGCCGTGGCCTGCTGAAGGGCGAAAAGCGTGACGTCGGTCGAGGTGGCCAAATTGGCGGCCGTAGTCGACGTCACCATCCCGTTGATCGTGCCCGGCGTCGTGGTCCCTGTCCCTTCCGGAATCAGCCCAATGTCACCCAGCGCTGTCCCTACAGGCACCTGCAGCGTGACCGTGGCGTTGTAGGTCGTGGTACCCGTCATCCCGGTCACGACCACGTCGTAGTTGCCCGGCGGCAGCGGGCAGAAGAAGAACGTGCCATCGCTGGCTGTCAGAGCCGACATCTGAACGCGGTCCACGTTGTTCACGACCTGCTCGAGCGAGACCACGGCGCCAGGGATCGGATTCGTGGTCGTGCTGTCGACGACGCGGCCGCTCAGCGTATTCTGGTTCAGCGCCACCTCGCCCGCATGGAGCGTAGGCTTCAGGCGGTACCGCCCGTTGCCTTGTCGCAGGATGGAACGGCAGGCATCGAAGTCGATGTTGATGTCGGCGGATTGCCCGGCCATAAGATCGATGCCGCCCCCTGCGATCTGCCCCGGCGGGATCTTGAGCCCGGTTTTCGCCTCGCTGCTCAGGTTGAGCGTTTGGGGCGACCCCCCGTTCGGGACCACGCAGTTGAAGCCTCCCGACCCGCAGGCGTTGGGTGAGGGTGTCGCGCCGGTCGCGTCATTGGCGAGCAGGATCAGGCGGATCTGCTGGTACTTCCCCGGCGGCAGACCTGTGGTCGAACCCAATTGAGTCAGGACGCAGGTCGTGGAGGCCAGACTCAGCAGGTCAATCTGCTTTGGATTACTGGTGAGATCGACCAGTGTCACCCAACCGCTGTCGTTCGAACCCGCGTCGGAACTAATGTGGGCTACGACCTTGGTGATCGTCACCCAGACGTTCGAATACTGCGCGGCGCAGGTGGGAGGATCGGAGATGCTGGTGGTGACGGTTCCGGTCATCGAGGACGTCGAATTCTGCGTCCCGCTGCCGCAACCCGTAAGGACCATAAGCCAAATCGACGCCGCTACGAGTAAAGCCAGTGAAGCGCGACTGCGAAGCCTGCCTTCTTTCATTGGACCGAGCCTCCTCTGCTGAATTCCCAAAGGTCGATTATCAAGTTGTTGATATTAATCTAGCGCGGATTAGTGCCGTCAATCAGTTCCTAAAACGGGCGTAAAGGTGCCACACAGGAGAACCCCCGCCGTGCACCGCGGGTGGGGGCGGCTGGAGATGCCCTGCTGGTTTCCGTCGGTGGTCCGAACCGAGGGATGAGGGCCGAGGCTAGTGCTGAGGCTCGGAGCGGTGCGGCAGGCTGGCGTCGGCCTGCGAGGTCGATGAACTGCTCGCGTCAGCGTTCGGCGCGCCTTTCGATGCCGCCAGCTCGGACCTTTTGAACTTAGGCTCGCTCACGTACCCGTGCACCTCGTCCTTGCCGATCTGGTTGACGACAAGCTGAAGCGCCTGAGTGCTCCCGGGAGGATAGAACACCACGGGCTCGTACAGGTTCACGCTCTTCTTGGTGAGCTGTACGTCATCGACCAGCATCGCCAGAGTGTAATTTCCGTGCTTCGTGCTGGTCTTGCGCAGCGACAAGCTCATGGACCCTACGCGTTTGAATCCTTTGGACTTCGTCAGATCGAACTCGTAGTAGTTGCGCTCTCCGCGCTTTTCGAGCTCGACCAGCTCGTCGTGGGTTTTGGCGATCGATCCGCCCAGCTCGTCCCGCGTCGAGCTCAGGCTGCTCTGAAGGTCGGAACGCGTTTTCTCGAGGTCCTGTTGCGTGCTCGCGAGCTGCTTCTTTTCCTCATCGAGCTGCGCCTGCACCTTCTTCCAGCGCGGGTCTTCTCTTCGCACCTGGGCCGTTCGTTTTCCGCGTGCTGCCCGTGCGCTCCGTGCCTCTGAGGCCGCAGCGGCCTCGGCTGCCTTCTGCTGCTGCTGGGCGGCCAGCCGGGCGCTTATGTCGTTCAACTGTGAATTCAGCGCGTCCACCTGGCTGCGCGTCTGGCTCAGGGCCGAACTTGCCTGTTCCTGACTTGCGGCCAGTCGCTGCGCGTCGCTCCGCTCGCGAAAGGCATAAAAGAGGCCCACCGCCGCGGCGCACGCCAGCACAATCACGGCGATCACCAGCCCACGGTTCGGCGGCGCGGGCGGAATTGACAGTTGACCCTGCGTTTGCTCCTCCATACTTTCCCCTCCAAAGAAATCTGTACGGTCACTTCCACGGGAGCACGCAGGCTGCCAAGGCCGGGAATTCTAACTGCCTGAAGGACTTACCTTTATCGCGACGATTCGGCGCCGATTTGGAACCTGGAAGGCAGAAACTTCCGACTTGAGGAAGAAATTGCGCGGTCCCTCCGCGTGGCTCTTAGAGGGTCTGGGTGAGCGACGGGATTCGAACCCGCGACGTCCAGATCCACAGTCTGGCGCTCTACCAAGCTGAGCTACGCTCACCGCAGAGGACTACGACAGGGATGACTCTGCCGTTCATTACTTTCTAACATTTGCCGGCTTGAAGTGTCAACGCGCCTGCTTTCAGGACCGGATGCGGGGTCGAAGCAATCAGTTCGCGATGGTGTCCTGATCGGTTTCAGAAACGGGAATCTCTTGTAATTCTGTAGGACGCTGGCAGCAAACGCACGGCCCCGGCTCGAGCGCAACGATATTGCAAACATCGCAATAATACCGCACCCTGAACAACTTCCCGTTGTGGACGGTGTAGAGGCGGGCGACCTCCAGCGTGCCGTCGCGCTTCATCGTCCCTTCCAGCCGCACTTCCCGGTTCTCAAGGCGCTTGTCCTCGAGCGTGTGGAAGAGATAAGTGGCTTTCGCCGCCAGCCGATAGTCCTTGTTGTGCACCCTGAGAACTGGCCCGCGTCCCGGCACAGAAAGCAATTGACCTTCGAAGACGCTCTTGGCCGCGCTGTCTGCCCCGAAAGCCGGAGCAGCGAACGCGGCCAGCGCAAGCACCATGGTGTTGCCGATGCATCGCCAAACTTCATATTTGTGGCGCGCCAATGCCATTCGGGCTCCTCACTCTTCGAATGACCTCAAGGGCTGCTCCAAACGCTCTTGGCAGTTGGGCTTCGGCCACGAGTTGCCTCGTCAGCTCGCCGAGACCTGCCCCACCAAAACCAAAGCAATCGGAAGATCCCCCAGTTTCGTTTGCAGCACCCGGCGCCCTTGCTCGTCCTCGACGACCGAAGGGAAGCTGGCGCCCTGGCTCACCGGAACCAGACTCATGACGGCCGGGTGGCCCGTTCCCGATGCCTGTTTGCTGAGCTTCACCAGGTCCTCGAATTTCAGGCCCTTGTCAATCTCCGTGTCAGCCGCGGCGGGGCTCAGCGCCACGAAATCCGGGTAAGGGTTAGCGCCCATGTGATTGCCGTCTTGGGGCATCCTGGAAAGTCCAACCACGGAGCCGGAAAGTGTATGACCGCCACCAGCGTTCCCACCGTCAGGTTGGAATAGATGGCATCTGACCCGCCGCTGCTCGGGCCAGAAGCGGCTGACTTCACCAGCCACACCTCGCTCACCGCCGCTCCCTTGTCGCTGACCAAGCGGGTTCCCCGTGTCTGGAGCTTCTCCTCGAGCGCCTTCGGGACATCGGGCGAGTTCAGCGGACCCACGGGCTCGGTCTTATATGCGCCTTGGCCCCAGGCGACCGCGCTCCATAAAAGCAGGAACGCAGCCATCGCCCTTATGGGCGCACTTCGGGCCCCACTCATTCGCGAAGTTCGTTTCATAGCATTGCCGCCCTCTTAACCGCGATCCAAGAAGTTAGGATGCGCGCCAACAGAAAAGGGGAGACTACGCTGCGTCTCCCCCACGCGTTCCGGTTCTGCTGCGAACCTCCGAGCTCGAATTCCCTCCGCACCGGCAGGGACCCCTAAGAGCCGCAGAGTCGCGCCGGAGATAGGGACCGAGAGAATCAGAGGCTGAAGCTTCCAACAAACGCGCTGCGCGCGCCTTCGCGTTGCCACACCACGCCCAGGCCCTGGCCGTGGAACGACTCCTCGAGCGTATACGCCGGCATGGCGTGAGCCACCTTGGTGAGCGGTGGATAGTAAACTTCCTCGTTGCCGCAGAGGTGATCGCCCTGGCACAGGCCGCGCGTTTCGATGCGGGCGAGGTCGCCCGCCGCCATCTTCACGCTTCCGTGGTTGTCGCCTTCGCCGACTTCGAGAGCGATCGAGGCCGTCTCGACCCGCACCACGTGCGCGAGCAGGCGGCCACCCGCGGACTTCGCAAACGCCTCGAGCGCCGCGCGCTGCTCGCTATTCGCGCGCCGGTCCACGATCAAAACAGCCTTGGCCGGATACGGGTCGTGGAACCGGTCCCCGAGCGTCGCGTTCGCCTCGACGACGGCCACCAGCCCCAGTCCGTCCAGGCTCACGCCGTTCCAACTGCCGTTCCGCACCTTCCAGGCAAGAATGGCCTGCTTGCCCTCCAGATCGACTTCCGAGTTTGCGAAGCACGGCCCCGTATAGACGTCCGCGCTGCGCACCTCGACGTAGTCGCCATTGATTGCGGCCCTAGCCGGCGCCACGGCCAGAACGGCCACGAGAAACAGCCCAACAAATCCTGCCAAGAAAAGTTTCCGCATGATCACACACCTCCCTGAAACTTGCCATCAACTCCGCCTCGTATATTGTAACCTCGCAACCCGAATTATTTCAACCTCACTGGTAGCGTACCAATTCGCTGCAGCGGCGCGCAAAGCCTGCCCTGGAAGAGAGCGCCGTCCGGCGGTCACAGACCGCCGCTACAGCCTTCGCAGACATCGATGCGTGCTC
>QHZK01000387.1 GCA_003224635.1 Acidobacteriota bacterium
CTTATCGAGCACAAGCTTCTCCGCCGATTTGACTCTCGGAGATTCCAGGATCTCGATGCCCTCGCTGTCCAGCATCGACAGCAAGTCATCCAGCTCCTCGGGCGAATGAACGTCGGAAGGGAGCAGGTCGTTCACCTCGTCGTAGAGGAGATACCCCTTCTCTTTGCCCAAGGCGATGAGCTTGCTAACCTGGTCGAATTTGTCCTCAAATGCCAATGCTCTGGACCCCCGGCGACAGACGAACGCTTAGCCCTGTTGATTTGGACGCCCGAAACGCAAAAATGGCGACACTACTTCCGTACCCTGGACTCGGTGCCTCCGCGCTGCCTGCACCATGATACGTAAGGAATGCCGCCTCTCCGGGTTTACTCCACCTAATTAGATGAGATATTACACCCGTAAGTTCGATTTTTGGCCAACATTTTTTAAGGCCGCCTCTAAGGCCACCCGGCCTCACGCAACTTCCTATCCAATAATTATTTAGTGCGAATGAGCTCCACCACCCGTGGACCGTCTTTTTCGCGCTCGGCGCGCTCAATTTCCGCCCACAACTGCTCCCTCTCGCGCTGCGCCTTCTCGAGACGAAGCTTCTGCCGGCAAGCCAGGGCCAGCGCCCGGTTGACCGGGTCGCCGGGCCAGAACAAACATCGAGTTAGGCCCAAATCGATTCATCTCCTTTACCCCGATTTGAACTGACTCAACTGCTTGGCCAGTTGTGCTTTAGCTTGTAGCAGCTCGTCCACTCGTCGCCAATCCTGTACCCTCTTCGCCTCCTCGATGGCAGCTTGCAACTTCCGTCCCTTGAGCCACAAGACCGCCCGGACCGCGTGTTCCCGATCAGAAACATACTCAGGCCAGAACAGGGTTTCGTGCATCACCTTCTGGTCTTCTGGATTGAGCGAGTCTTGCAGACCTACGTGGCTGATGTCCCCCCCTTGACGACGGAGCCCAAGCAGCGCCTTAAATATCTCGGCCGTCGGCAAACCCTCAGACAGGCCTTCTTCCACAACCTGGGGAAGAAACTCGTCAGCCAATTCCTCGTTTTCCAACATGGCTCGGAGTAGCTGTTTCTCGCCGGGGCTCGCTACTGGGCGCATTACGTCCGACGGCGAATTGATTCTCCCTTGCCCTTGATCGGCGGCACGCTTAAGCTCCGCGCGAAGTAGTGGTTCGTCTACGCGAAGGCGCTGGGCCACGCGGGAGACAAACCCGGTGCGAACAATCCGGTTCGGGATCTTCACGACATAAGGCAACAGGGTGTTCACTGCTGCCGCCTTCCCCTCAGGTCGGCCCAAGTCATGCTGGGACGCCGCCCGCTCCGTGAGGTAGTCGATGTAGCTCGGAGCCGTCGACAACAGTTTCTCATAGGTGGCGCCGCCTTGCTTCTTGATGAACGCGTCAGGGTCGAGTCCGGCCGGCAGCGCCAGCACCTTGACCTCGAAACCTTCCTCGAGCAGACCGGCGAGCGAGCGCTCGGTGGCCGCCACCCCCGCCGAGTCCGGGTCGTAGTTCACCACCACGCGGCGCGTGTATCGAGCGAGCAGCCGGATCTGGCTGTCGGTCAGGCTGGTGCCGCAGCTCGCCACCACTCTTTCGATTCCCGCCGACGCCACGGCGATCGAGTCCATGTACCCTTCTACTAGGACGGCTGCGTCGGCCTTCCGGATAGCATTCCCGGCCCGGTCCAGGTGATACAGAACGCGGCTCTTGGTATAGATCGGTGTCTCGGGAGAGTTGAGGTACTTCGGCTGATCGTCGCCCAGCGCCCGCCCCCCGAAAGCGACTACCTTGCCGGATTCGTTCGAGATCGGGAAAATGATGCGCCGCCGGAAGCGGTCGAAGTGTCGCTTGCCTTCTTGATCGCGCAGGACCAAGCCGCTTTTCTCGACGGTCTCAACTTCAAATCCGAGGTCCAGCAGGTGTCGGGTCAGCGCCTGGCCGTGCGAAGGAGCATATCCGAGCCGGAAGCGCGCGATCGTCTCATCACCGAGTCCCCGGTCGGCGAGGTACCCGCGCGCGGCCCGGCCCTCCGCTGTGGCGCCCAGTTGCGCCTGAAAAAACTTCGTTGCCTCTTCGTGAAGCTTGTAGAGCGCGGCGCGGTCCCGCGACTGGGCGTCATAGGTCTCATCGCCGATCCGCTCGCGCAGGGTGACTCCCGCCTTCTCGGCCACGCGGCGCAGCGCCTCGGGAAAAGTGAGGTGCTCGATCAGCATCACAAAGTTGAATACATCGCCGCCCGCCTTGCAGCCAAAACAGTGGAAGACCTGTTTCGCCGGATGGACCGAGAAGGACGGAGTCTTCTCCTGGTGAAAGGGGCACAGGCCCACGAGATGGACCCCGGCCTTGCGGAGCTTCACGTAATCGCCCACAATCTTGACGATATCCGCCGCCGCCCGAACTTCATCCACTTCTCGCATAAGTTTCAGTATGTCAGTGCGTCAGTATGTCAGGTTGTCAGTCAGTACTTCAGTAGGTCAGTACTTCAGTACCCTCGCCTGTCATTCTGAGCGCAGCGAAGAATCCCGGTTTGTTCCCCGCAAGACCCAGAGCGAGATTCTTCGCTGCGCTCAGAATGACCAACCCAGCCGGATTGTTAGTTCGAACTGAAGAACTGAAATACTGACGAACTGACTAACTTCTACGGCAGCAGCACGATGTTCGACGCGGGCTTCGAAAGCTCCTCGGATTTGAATTGGCGCCGCAGCAGGTCGAGAAAAGCGCGGCCTTTGGGGCGCTCATTCGAGCGCGTGAAACCCAGTTGGGCGAGGAAGATCAGGGCGTCGCGGACGACCGCATCCCGGAGGGCGCCGAGCCCCGTGTGCTGAGCTTCAGCCTTCCTGTGGTCCTCAATGGCGGCCCGGAGCCGGTCGTAGAGTTCGTGCTGAAGACGATAGTCGGGAGGCTTTTCATAGTAGATGCCGCGCGAAAGCGTCCGATAGGTTTCGGCCAGGGAGCTGATCGCAGCTAGAACGTCGGAATCAGCCAGCTCGCGGTTCTCCCTCGCGTAGAGGCACACGGTATAGGCCAGCGCCCCGACCAGCGCCTCGTGGTCATCGAGAAACGAAGGCTCGATCTTCGTGTCCCGAAAAGGCATCTTCTCCCAGTCAATCTCCTTGCGCTCGTAATCGTACTGGCGACTGGCGATGAGGTGAGCGCAGTCCGAAGGGCAGTCGATGGTCACTTCGCGTTCCGTGCCGCAACAGACCGAGCAGATACCGTCCCCGCGCGCGGGACAGAAGCGCTTCGCTTTCCGCTTGTGGCAGATGGGACAGGTCATGGCTGTAGCTTCACTCATCATAACACGGAGGTCGAGAGGCCATCCCCAGCATCCTTGCAAGATTGCTTGGCACTTGTCCCTCGTCACTCGTGCCTCGTCACTGGTTCTAAGGTACACTCAAAGCTGTGGGCGAGAACCCAAGCTCGGCCCGAACTGCCGACGTGGTCGTGATCGGCGGCGGTGTGATCGGCTGCGCGATTGCGTTTCGCCTGGCGCAGGCTCACCTGAAAGTCGTCGTGCTCGAGCGCGGCGAACCCGGCGGCGAGGCGAGTGGCGCGGCGGCGGGGATGATCGCACCCCAAGGCGAGATGGTCAACTTTGACGCCTTCTTCGAGCTGTGCGCGGCCAGCCGCGACCTTTACCCGAGCTTTGTCGAGGAAGTCGAGGAGTTGAGCGGCGAGAGCGTGGGCTACCGTCGCGACGGAATCCTGATGGTAGCCGCCGATGACCAGCACAGCCGGGAACTCGAGGAGGTCAGCCGCAGCCAGACGCGTCAGGGCTTGCCGCTCGAACGCCTGACGGCGGAGTCGGTCCACGAGCGAGTCCCCGGACTCTCGCCTGCCGTCCGCTGGGGACTCTTCGTGCGCGGCGATCATTGGGTGGACAACGAACGGCTGACACGGGCGCTGGCGAAAGCCGCCGAGCGGCTGGGCGTAGCGTTCCGCGCCCACACGGCGGCGACCAGGCTCCATGTCGCCGGGGGCCGGGTAAGCAGCGTCGAGACGCGCTCGGCTTCGGGAGCCGCGAACTCGCCCATCTCCGCCGGCCATTTCATCCTGGCAGCGGGCTGCTGGTCGTGCGAGCTGACGGCCCCGCTCGGGATGTATCTTCCCGTGCAGCCTTGCCGCGGGCAAATGATCGAGTTCGAGTCGCCTCGGGAATTGCCTCTGGTAGTGCGCGCCGGCCACCACTACCTGGTGCCCCGCGCGCCGCGCCGGATTCTGGTGGGCACGACGGCCGAATATGCGGGCTATCAGAAGGAAGTCACGGGCGAGGGCCTGCGGTCCATCCTCGAAGGCGCCTGGCGCTTTGCGCCCCTGCTCAAGGACCTGCGGTTCCGTCGCGCCTGGGCGGGTCTGCGTCCGGATACCGCGGACCACCTTCCTGTTCTTGGCTACGGCGAGGTCGAGAACCTGATTTTCGCCACCGGCCACTTCCGCAACGGCATCCTGCTCGCGCCCGTCACCGCTCGACTGATCTCCGAGCTGCTGCTCACTGGTTCGACGTCACGTTCGATTGAAGCCTACCGACCGACACGATTTAAGGCAAGACCGGCTGACGATTCGACTCAAGGGTCGACTGGCCTTTTGGGAAGCTCTGCAGCGACCGGCGAATCGGCGGGCGCGATGAATGGCTCGCGAGGAAAGAAAACGTGAAGAGATATGGGCGCAATCAGCGTGGTGGCTAGGACCAGGACTACGACGACTGAGTAGACCGGGGACGAAATCAGACCGGCGCTCCAGCCGATGCTGGCGGTGATCAGCTCGACTTCGCCCCGCGGGATCATCCCGACTCCGAGCAGCAGTGACTCCCTCCCTCTCAGGCCTTTCAACCAGGCGCCCAATCCGCAGCCGAATACCTTGCCGAGGACTGCAACCGCGAGCAGCAGGACGAACAGTCCCCAGCGTCCTGCCACTTCGCGGGCGTTGACCTCGAGACCTACGGAAGCGAAAAACAGCGGACCAAAGAACGAGTTGGTGAGCGAGCGCACATCTTGAATCACCTGGCCGTGGGCGGGTGTCGAGGCGATGAAAAGCCCGGCAAGGTAGGAACCCGTGATCGCAGCCATTCCTCCCAGGTATTCGGCCAGAAAGGCGAAAATGAAAGCCAGGGCCAGCGACACCGTCACGGCGATGTGAGGTCCGTAAAGGTGGCGCGCCAGCTTGAACCCCAACCGGACCAGCCGCGGACCGAGCAGAAAAGCGAACAGCAGGAAGAGGACCATACGGACGACGGTCGCTCCCACGCCCGTCCACCCGGAAGGCCCTGGAGCCGCGGCGCGCCACTCCGCGGCGATCACAACTGACAGCACGGTCAGCCCCAGCACGTCGTCAATGACTGCTGCGCCCAGGATGGTCGATCCCACCTTCGAACGGAGCTGGTTCATAGTCATCAGTGTCTGAGCCGTGATCGACACGCTGGTGGCCGTCAGGATTGCGCCCACGAACACGGCTTCGCGCCAACCGAGCCCCACCGCCCGCGCCACGGACGCGCCTCCCACAAAGGGCAGGATGACCCCGCCGCACGCCGCCCAGAACGCCGGACCCACGGCCTTTCTCATCATCTCGACGTCGGTATCGAGTCCCGCCAGGAACATCAGGACAACGACGCCCAGTTGCGCGAACACCTTGACCACCGCGGCGAGCGACAATGGAAGACGCCCGGCCACCGCCGCGGGCGAAGAAAACCACGAGAAACGCCACACGTTCAAGAGGGTCGGCCCCAGAATCACGCCGGCCAGAAGTTCGCCGAGCACGACGGGCAGACCAGTGCGGGCGCCTAGGCCTCCCAGGGTTTTCGCCAGCAGGATGAGCACGGCGACGAAGAGAAGGATTTGAAGTGAGATGTCCACAGCCGCAGCCGAACCGGTAGCGGCGGTCGAAGCCTGCCCTGGAAGGGACCGCCGATCGGCGTCTGGAGAGATTATCCGCGCCGCGCCACGTAGAGCAGAAGCGCGAAAATGATGACGGGAATCAGGGCCAGCGCGAGATAGAACAGGATTCTTCTCGGCCACGGCCTGCGCCGCCACTTCCAGTCCCGCAGCTCGGGGCGCTCGGCCGCGCCGACCTGGTCCTGGTGCTCGAGGTCCCAGGCAAACTCGCGCGCGCTCGCGTAGCGCTTCGAGGGGTCGCGTTCCAGAGCCCGATAGATGATTTCCTGGAGCTGAGGGGAAATCGCGGGATCGATCTCGCGCGGCGGTACCGGGCTGTTCAGCAGCCGGTCGTTCATGATGACGAACGCATTGGGCCCAGTGAACGGCGCCTTCCCAGTCAGCATTTCGTACAACATGACTCCGACCGCGTATAAATCGCTGCGGGCGTCCCCGCGCTTCCCTTTGACCTGTTCGGGGGAGATGTAGTCGGGCGTTCCCAGGGTCTGCGAGAGCTTGGCGAACGTCAGCCGCCGCGCTCCGGTCTTGGCCGCGATGCCGAAGTCGATGAGCTTGATGCGGTCTTCGGCGTCGACCATGACGTTTTCGGGCTTCAGATCGCGGTGCACGATCCCGTGACTGTGAAGGTATTCGAGCGTGTCCAGTATCCGGAGCGCAATCCGCACCGCGCGCTCGGGGGGGAGCTTCCTTTGCTCGTTCAGAACCTGCCGGAGCAGCCGCCCCTCCACCCACTCCATGACCATGTAGACCTGGCTGCGTCCGTCCTCGGCGATCACCTTCATCACGCCGGGGTGGTCCATGGCCTTGCCGATTTCCTCCTCACGATGAAAGCGCTCGAAGAAGACCGGGTCGCTCTCCATCTCAGGATGCGGGACCTTGATGGCAACCGGACGGCCCGTGCGCACGTCCGTGGCGCGAAAGATCGAGGCCATGCCGCTGCGCGCCGCCACGCCTTCGATGCGGTAATGATCGAGTTGATCGCCAGGATGGAGTGGGGTCATCGGCGGCGCAGGTCAGGGGCGAAAGGCCGCTGGCACGCTTCGAACGCGGACGAGCTGCACGCTGATATTATCGCTGCCGTCCCGCTCGTTCGCAAGCGCCACCAGCTCCCGTGCGGCCGCGTTCAAGTCAGGGCTGCGGCTGACGACGCGGGCTAGGTCCGATTCGGGAACGGCGCCGTAGAGGCCGTCCGAGCAAAGCACGAGCACGTCGCCCGCAAGCACCTGGTGCTCGCCGGTCTCGACGCCGACAAACAGATCGCCTCCAAGCGAGCGGCTGAGCACGTGGCGGGTCTCGACCTCCGCCGCTTCCTGGGCAGAGAGCAGACCCAGGCGGGCCTGCTCGCTGGCGACGGTGTGATCGCGCGTGAGCGCCGCCGCGCTGCCGCTCCGGACCAGATAACACCGCGAATCACCCACGTGGGCCACCACCGCGCGATCGAAGCGGAGGGCGCAGGCAACCAGCGTGGTTGACATCGCCGCGCCGGCGGGGCCGGCCTTGGTCCCGGTCTCGAGCACGTGCGCGTTAGCCGCCTGCA
>QHZK01000401.1 GCA_003224635.1 Acidobacteriota bacterium
ACTTCAATGGCAGGCATGGTCTTTCGTTCTCTTTGATTTTGATGCTCAGAGATCGTCATGTGGCCAAAATGCCCCCAACAGACGACGCTAGAACACCTTGGCCGCCTCTTACAAGTACCTCCACTCGTACTAGAGAACGCGTGTATTAAACCGGAAGGAATTAAGCACGAGATGTCGTCAGCACCGACCGGCTTCCTCGTCTTTTTTTACGGCGCTGATGCTAGTCCTGTGCCGAACCCATGTCAAGCACCTGGGTACTAGCCTAATGGTATTAGGTATTCAATCCAACGAACAAAAAGGGGGTTTCTCTTGATATCCTTAATCGGCTCATGCTATAGTTTCATTATGAATAGACTGAGCCGAGAAAAGCAGACCCGAATTATTGCGGCCCTTGTCGAAGGCAATTCTCTTCGTTCCACGGCCCGCATGTGCGACGTAGCCTTTAATACCGTCCTGAATCTTTTGCCAGACATCGGCCATGCGTGCGCTGAATACCAGGACAAGACCCTTAACAATTTGAAGTGTCGGCGGATTCAGGTTGATGAGTGCTGGTCGTTCTGCTACGCCAAGCAGAAGAATGTTCCCGAAAAGAAGAAAGGCCAGTTCGGGTACGGTGACGTGTGGACGTGGGTAGCAATCGACGCCGATACGAAGCTGGTTCCCTCTTTCATGGTCGGAAACCGTGACGGGCAGACCGCCAAGATATTCATTGACGATCTCAAGAGCCGACTTGCAAGCCGCATCCAACTCCCGAGCGACGGGCTGAAAGTTTATCTGGAAGCGGTCGAAGGGGCGTTCGGGGCCGATATCGACTACGCGATGCTTCACAAGATTTACGAATCGAGCCAAGAGGAAACGCGGTACAGTCCGGCAGTCTGCGTATCTTGCAAAAGTCAGCGCATCCAAGGCGGCCCCGACCCGAAACACGTTTCGACGAGCTACGTTGAGCGCCAAAGCCTCAGTATGAGAATGGGGATGCGCCGATTCACTCGACTGACAAATGCCTTCTCCAAGAAAGTCGAGAACCATGCCTACAGCGTAGCCCTATACTACATGCATTATAATTTCGCCCGGATTCACAAGACCATTCGCGTGACTCCAGCAATGGAAGCGGAAGTTTCCGATCACGTTTGGAGCGTTGAGGAAATCGCGGCTTTGCTCGGTTCCGAGGCAGCATGAAATTTAGAATGACGTTCTGGATTGCATTTCTGACGCTTTGTGGCTTCTTTGTAGGCTGTCCTTCGTTCCAGTATAAAACAGACCTCAATGCCCCGTTCTGTGGCGCTCTCTTAGGGGCTTGGTGGGGGTTTATGGCTGGCCTCTTCTTTGAGCGTTTAGATGGTAAAAAATCAAAATGAGTCACTACCCACCGGTCGGGTTGAGGGGCCGGGTAAGGGCCGGATAAGGGGATGAGGGGGAGAAGGTATTTTGGGGGGGTCGCGCCGGTTTATTTCGCCCTGTCTGAGGGGGCGCGGCAAGAACGGGATTTCGACTTCCGGAGACACCGCAACTTTGGCCGCCGCCCGGTCGCCGGGGTTGCTGAGTGTTGCGCGGCTCGGCCCGATCAGAAGCATGAGACCATCCTCGCGCGCCCTCCCGCCGGAGCCACAGCGCTCGAAGCTCGCTTGGTGCTGGCATTCGTGGGGCTCAATCACGGGGTCGGGCCGGAGCTTCCGGCCTGCGCCCCGACGCCGTGGCGCGAGTCGTCGACGGGACGCCCCGGGGCAGCGCCTTCCGTCCACCCGCAACCTCACGAGGGGCGCTGACGTACGGTCGGGGTCGAATGGGAGCTGCAAGCAATAACAGAACCTGCAGAGACTTCTTACTGCATCCCTCGCGGAGAGCGCTTGCCGCACGGTGTGGCTCCGTCCTCGTCCCAATTCCCCTTTTGGCTCTCGGAATGACAAAAAATCGGTTGACAAGCGATATATCCAAAGCATATAGTCGATATGAGAAAAAACATCATCCGCCGCGAGGAGCTTTTGACATGCCCAAGAGCCGAGAAATTGCGTTAACGAGTCTGGACCTGCTGCTGTTGGCAATTCTGAAGCAGGCTCCCGCCACAAATTATTTCGCCCTGCAACAGCAATGGGGCTTATCAATTGGAACCACGCACCCCGCGCTGGCTAGGCTCCGCCGGACGAACTTGGTCGAAATCAAGCCTGCAACGGAGGGCAAAGCAGGTTCGATCTCGCTGACTAGACGCGGGCGACAAGCACTCGAGGCCAGTTGGCGCACGTCTTTAACAACAGCCAGAAATCCTGAGGAGATCATGCGTGCCGTTACGCTTGCGGCTTTACTCGGAAACGCCCGCGACAAACGACAAGCACTGGGCGCGGCGAGAGAAGTGGCGGCTAGGAGGAGAGCAAGCGCTACCAAGCGTAGAGTCGATCTAGAGGGCTTCGGTCGTCGAAAAAACACTCCTGTGGGACTGCACATGTGGATGACCGCGCTACTTGATACCGCAACTTGGGGGGCCGAGGCGGCGGTGTTGGAGGAAATTGCTAAGGAGCTGGAAGGGGCTGGCCAGGAAATCGTCGATTCGAGCGGCAGTCAGGCACCCCAGCCAGAAGCGGCGCCAAGCGCCGTTCGTCTCGAGGATATACCACGGCGACGGGATCCCTTACAGGGCCTCTTCGAGGAGCGGCCAAAGCTCTAGAGCGGCTCGCCAGTCCTCGCTATCGCACCGCGGCCGAAGGCCAATATCTGAAGGGGTACGCTTGTGAGTGAACAACTCTGGACCGTCGAACAGCTTGCAGAACGACTGCAGGTGCCGAGAAGTTGGGTCTACAAACATTTGAAGGAGATTCCTCACATTAAGCTCGGTAAGTATGTACGCTTTGAGCCGTCTGCCCTGGATTCCTTGCTGCAGGTTCTCCGAAAAAGGCCCGCTGTGGGGTAGTAACTAAAAGTAGCCCACCACCTCCCTGTGGATGAAGATTGATTATGCTACCGGCTGAACCTAGACTAGAGCCGCAGCAAACAGAGAGCCGACGAATCAGCAAACGACTCAAGGAGGCATTGATGATTCGGCGGCGATTTCAGATTGGTGGTCTTGAAAAGAGGCGCAGAACCTACCGGCTCCGCTACCGCGTGGACATCATCGGACGGGACGGCACGGTGACGCGTCGCGAGCGCAAGTCCGTACCGTTCGGTAAGGTAACCAAGCAAGAGGCTATTCGACTCCGCGACGAATTTATTCGTCGGCACGGGATCACGATGAATCGCCCTAAGGCGACGATGACTCTAGGGGAGTTTTGGAATCTACATTTCGTGCCCAACATCGTGACGAAGAAGAGTCACTACACCCAGAGACTTTACGCACAGCTCTTCCTCAACCACATCGAACCCACCTTTGGCCAGACTTCCATTTGCGAAATCACGAGAGGTGGAATCGATTCATTCCTTTCCATTAAATTGGGGGAGGAGTACTCAACGCAGACCGTCCACCACATTCACGAGTTACTAAGCAAGATGCTTGGAACTGCCTATAAGTACCGCTGGATCGAAGAAAACACGGCCAGCGGCGTCGAACTTCCGCCCATCGAAACCGTGCGCCCGGCTCGTGCTCTGACGCTGGACGAGGTTGGGCTGATCGCCAAGAGCCTGCCGGAGCCAGCCAGGACCGTGTTCATGATCGGCGTGATCTACGGGCTGCGGATCGGGGAGATTTTGGGACTCCAAGTCGCGGACGCGGACTTCGCGAATGGCATCCTGTGGGTTCGCCGTTCAGCCACTCGTGGTGTGCTGAATAGGGTGAAGGGAAAGCATGGCAATGGGCGGCATTTCACCATTCCGCCTTTTGCGCGGGAAATCCTCCAGCGGTATCTGACGTGGCGTAAGTCAGATTCGTCGTGGCTGTTTCCAACGCGTAAGGGTGGGTTCCACAACGACCGGACTTTCTGGATTCGATTTGTGGTGCCCCACGTAAGTAAGCTCGATATCCCGCATTGGTCCTGGCACTCCATGCGGCACACGTTTCTCACCTACAACGGGAATGATGCAGACATCGCATTCCCAGTCCTGCAAAGTTTGGCTGGTCACACCAAGGCTGAGACAACTCTGAAGTACATCGATCCGTTTGTACGCGAAAAGGGCAGAGCGCTTGAGGCGTGGGCCGAGAAGTTGGCTTCGCTTGGCCCCATTTGGCCCCAATTTACACAAAATGGAATCCACGAAAAATCGGAAGTGGTTCAGTAAATTGGTGTTAGCTGGCGGGGACGACGGGACTCGAACCCGCGACCTCATGCGTGACAGGCATGCGTTCTAACCAGCTGAACTACGTCCCCGCGCGTGGAGGTGAAGAGTGGCCCGGCGACACCGGCGAGCAGTGATGATCGTATGCGGGATGGTGGAGCAAAAACATCCCGAGGGTCCATGGTCCGACGATCTCTAGCCCGACGGCCCGACGAACTCGAGGTCTTCCGATCGTGAACCGTCGACCGGACCGTAGAGGTTGACTTATCGTCACTTGTCGCTCTGCAGGGCTCGTGAGTGGTGGGCGGTATCCGGCTCGAACGGATGACCTTCTGCTTGTAAGGCAGACGCTCTGACCAGCTGAGCTAACCGCCCGGGTTCCATTGAAGTTTGTGGGCCGGCCGGCCCACCCTCGAGCTGCACTCGACCCCGGCCCGCCACCCTCGCACACCACGCCCAACCTTGACACTCCGAAAGCTGAGACTATACACTAGCGATGTTCGACCGTCAAGGAGACTTGCCCTGGATGCACTTGCCGCGTGAATACGTGGCCTACATGGCTAAACAAGTTCTAAAGCGACTCAGCGCCGCAGGTCTCATTCAATTCGAACAGCCCGACTACGTCCGCGAGGTCATCACCCAAGTGACGCTGGATGAGCTGAGCGTCGAAGCGCGCATTGACGAGGAAGTCCGCAAAATCCTCGAGCAGCACGGAGCGGAAATGAAGGAAGTAGGCGCGTCGTACGAAGAGATGTTCAAGAAAGTGAAAAAGCAACTGGTACGGGACCGCACGTTTGTGCTCTAACCCAGTATGTCAGTCAGAGGGTTAACAGGGTGAGATGCGATTCGATGCGGAAGAATCGAGGCAAAGCTGCATAACATGTCTCCGTGTGGCCCGACCGCAAAAGTTCGTATGCCGTCTGGCGTACGATGGATTTGGAATGACTGATCGACTTCAGGCTTCAGTGGCCTTGCCTATCGCCCTCAAGGAGCGGCTGTCTGCGGAAGACGACCCGGCGCTCTGGGAAGAAGTGCTGAAGCTTCTAGCCGAGGACGCATCAATACTCAAACCCGTTACGAACGGTTCGCGACTATACGCTGAAGTAGGCGTGTGTTCTCATTGGCTGCGTCCTCATCAGACCCGGTGGACTGCGGCCGGTGGTTTTGCTGCGCCGGTTGGGTATGGCGGAGCTGGCTTCAGCAGAACCGGTCTTCCACTTTTTGAGTGGAGCGTCAGACTGCAGTTCAATCCTGCTCCAATAGGCTGGGTCATTCCGGAAAAAGTGCCGACAAAACGCTTCATTTCCGTCCGTGTCGCCGTTCCTTCCCGGACGACCCGACACCGCCAAGCGGCGGTGCACACTCTCTGGCCGCCCAGGACTCTGGATGCCAAGCGCGAGCGAGCTGTCTTCTACGGACTTCGAAACTTGAATGGCGTTTGGGAACTCAAGGCATGCTCCAGGGACGGCGAACGAACCGATCCAGCTTTACACTGAAACACTGAGTTTTTTACAGACTAACTCGCCGATGAAATTGAGCTACGAAAAAATCACTCAGCTGTCCCACCGGATCATTGGCGCCATCGAGGCGCTGGACGAAGTGGAAATCTTCGACGAACCCAACGCCATCCGTCTCGAAATCGTCAAAATCCTCAACGACCTGCTGGTCGAGGAGGAGAAGATTGAAGCGGTGGTCCGGCTTCACATCACTTCCCAGAAGCGGACGATCCCGGAGGGCAGCGCCGAATGGGACATCCTCTACAGGAAATACTACTCGGACGAGCTTCGCAAGCTGGGGATCACCGTCGGTCAGGCCCGAGGATAAAGGCGCCCGGCACCCGGCGGCCAAAGGCGTCAGCGACTGCGCAAGCCGCTGTCGCTCCTGGGTAACCCAATCTAATCGCGACGCTTCAGCACCGGTGGTTTCTCGTCGCCCTGGTCCTGGCCCTTTGTAGTGGGTTGCGTCGACCCATCCGGCTGGCGCTTCTCGAGCGTAGGAGCGCCTTCTCGATCCTTCTTCCTAAGCGCAGCTACGACAGTATTGAGGCGGCCCTTGACGTCGTCGAATTCCGAGGTGCTCACCAGGTACTCGTCGCGCTTCGGGAGCTGCTTGATTTCCTCTTCTGCCTTCAGAATGCGGTCCGGCGTGGGCGGGTGGTCCTGGAAAATCTTGGGGACGCTTCCGGGCTGGCGGCGCTCCTCTTCCAGGACTTTTCCGAAAAACGCCACGTACGCGTTCGGATCGTAGCCCGCTTTGTACATGTATTGGAGCCCGAGGTAGTCGGCCTCAGCTTCGGCGGAGCGGTCGAACTTGAGGAACATCACCGGAACCCCGATGTTGAGCGCCTGCGACACGCCTATATACACAGGATAGGTCATGGGGACGAAGATCAGCGGGATGGTCGCGATGTCGAGAATGCGCGCCTTGGTCATCTGCGAAGCCCAGTGGCGGGCCGCGACGTGGGCGATTTCGTGCGCTATGACGCCGGCAAACTGGTCTTCCTCACTCGCGGCCTTGAGCAGCCCGCTGTAGACGTACAAGAAGCCGCCCGGCAGCGCGAAGGCGTTGATCTCAGGCCCGTCGATTACTTTTACCGTGAGCGGGACCTTCAGGTCGGAGTTACGCGCCACGTTCTGGGCTACTCGATTGACGTACTCGTTGATCACCGGGTCGGTGATGAATTTGGTGGAACGGTCGATCTCCGCCGCATACTGCCTCCCGGCGGCGATTTCCCTCTCCTGGGAGATGATGCTCTTGTGCGCCACCTTGCGATTGCCGATCTCGCTCACGTCGCTCTTCGAGTCCGCGGCCTGGAGGGGCAAGCCGACGAAAGCGACCGTCGCGAGAACTGCCAGCCCCTTTATAACGTTTTGCCTGCCGAGCAGCGATGCCATACGGGTGTACCCCCCACCTCGAATAGATGTCTAAAGGGGAAGCCGGGTTATCTCGGCGGGCTTCCCGATCACCGCTCTTTGCTTGACTTTGCCCAATCTGCGGCGGATACTACGCGGCAGCGCTTCGCTAACGAAACGAAACAGGGTTGGGGAGGCGAGCAGGGCCCGGAGTGCGGCCCTGTCGCTGATTGAGAAAGTCCTATGGGTTTCCGAGGCCGAGCTTTCCCCAGTCTCGCTGCGTCTGTCACCCGCCTGCTGCAACACGCGAGCCTGGTCGCTCTTGCTCTCTGCCTTCCAGCGTCTTCCGCGCAGGACGCGGGCACGTCGGAAGTGAAGAGCCAGGAGACCGAGCCCTCTTTCAAACTTCAGGTGCAGCGTAACCTGGTCGTGGTGCGCGTGGTGGTGCGCGATTCGAAAGGTCGCCCGGTCAGCAACCTTCGCAAGGACGACTTCCGGCTATTCGACAATGGCAAGCCGCAAGGGATTACCTCCTTTACGGTCGAGACGCCGCCCTCGAAAGCTGCAACCGCGGCTCAGTCCCGGCCACAAGCGCCGGCCACGGAACCGCAGCCCGAAACCGCGACGGCTCCCTTTACCCCTCTGCGTTACCTGGCGGCTTATTTTGACGACGTGCACGCCCACTACGAAGACCTGGTCCGCACGCGCGACGCTGCGGACCGGTACCTCGTGGCGGCGGTCAGACCGGGCGACCGCGTCGGCGTTTTTACTTCCTCCGGCCAGAACATGCAGGACTTCACCGACGATCTCCAGAAAGTCCACGCAGCGCTTTTCGGTCTTCGACCCCGGCCGATCGTTCCGGACGAGATGGACCCGTGCCCGGACGTTTTCCCTTATCAGGCCTACTTGATCGTGGAGCAGCGCGACTCGTATGCCATCGACGAAGCCGCCTTGGAGACGCTCCAGTGCCGGTATCAGGGAGACACGAGGTTCTTGAATCAAGCCCAACAGGATGCGGAGAGCGAAGCGGTGCGCGTCCTCACCCGCGACGAATCTCAGTCGCAGTATTCATTCCGCGAGCTGGACCAGCTCGTGCGCCGCATGGGCACGCTTCCAGGCCAGCGACACATTATCTTTGTGTCGCCCGGTTTTCTGACCGAGACGCAGAAGTACACCATCAGTGAAATCATCGACCGCGCGCTGCGCAACAAAGTGATCGTTAACACATTCGACTCGAAGGGCCTGTTTGCCCCGATTCCCCTGGGCGACGCCTCGAAGCGCGTCCTCGTGGTGCCACAGCGCCCCGACCTGATGGGCCACAAGGCGCAGGACCAGCTCACTTCATACCAGCGCGACGTCGAGGTCCTGGCCCAGCTTGCCTATGATACGGGCGGGGTCTTCTTTCACAACAGCAACGACTACGACGAGGGTTTCCGCAAGACGGGGGCGCTGGTGGAAACGTATTACGTGCTCGGCTTTTCGCCTCAGAACTTGAAGCCGGACGGACGCTTTCACACCTTGAAAGTGAGCCTGGCCGGGTCCGAACGCCTGACCGTGCAGGCCCGCCGGGGCTATTTCGCACCTAAGAAAGCTCAGGACCTGGCGGCCCTGGAGAAGGAGGACCTCGAAGGCGCCATCTTTTCCCAAGATGAGCTTAACGGGCTGCCGGTGGACGTTCACACGCAGTTCTTCAAGGTCAGCGAGCGCGACACAAAACTCTCCGTGATCGCCCATCTGGACCTGCATCTTGTCCGCTTCCGAAAAGAACAAGGACGGAATCTGAACAACCTGACTTTCGTCACCGCGCTATTCGACCGCGACGGGAAATACGTGACGGCCCAGCAAAAACGTCTTGAATTCCATCTTCGCGATTCGAGCCTGGAGCGGCTTTCGAGGTCCGGCATCACTACGAAAGCAAGTTTCGACGTGCCACCGGGAACCTACCTGGTGCGGGAAGTCGTGAGAGACGCCGAGGCGGGCCAGATCTCGGGGTTGAATCGAACGGTGGAGATCCCTTACTAACTCAGGGGATGGGCTTCCCTGAAAAGGCCTGAAAAAGGAAGGTGACTTATGGACCGACGTAAACTTCAACGGATGGTCTTGTGACTCCGCTTGGCGCTCCTGCTCTCCCGCAGGAAGCTCAGCAGGCCTCACCGCAACGGGGCCAGCAGCCGGTTGCGACGGTTCCCGGCGTCATCAAGAGCGAAACCAACCTGGTGCTGGTGGACGCCGTCGCCACGGACAAGAAGGGGAATTACATCCGTGATCTCGAGGCCAAAGACTTTAAGGTTTACGAGGACAATAAGGAGCAGACCATCAGCAGCTTCTCGAGAGGCACTGAGACGGGCGCTCCGCGCGGGCCCGCCCAGCGGCGCTATCTTGTCCTCTTTTTCGACAACTCGACGATGGACCTCGGCGATCAAGCCCGGGCGCGACAGGCGGCGGCCCAATTTATCGAGAAGACAGCTTCGAGCGACCGCCTGATGGCGGTGGCGGATTTTGGCGGAACGCTCCACGTGGCCCAGAATTTCACCGCCAACACCGAGAGGTTGAAGCAAGTCGTGTCGGGCGTGAAATACTCGGCCGTCAATCCCAACGAGCCGGCGGACACAACGCAAGTTGCTTCTCTGGGCGCTCCAACTCTGAGTCCGATGGCGGACTTCGGAGCCCGAAGCATGTTGCTGGCCGTCCGCACCCTGGCCAAGAACCTCCAGGCGGTCCCCGGACGCAAGACGGTGATCCTGTTCTCGTCCGGTTTTGCGCTCACTCCGGAGCGCCAGTCCGAACTGACCGCGACGGTCAATGCCTGCAACAGGGCCAACGTCGCCATTTACCCCCTCGATGTCCGGGGTTTGCTCGCCACGCCGCCGGGCGCTTCCACCCTGAGTCCCCGCGTGGGTCTGGATGAGCCTTCGTTTCCACACGACAATGCCCTGCTGGCCTTCCTGTTCACGCCTGCTGCGCTTCTACCGCAGAGACCGGGTGGAGGCGGGGGAGGTGGCGCCGGGGGCGGAGGCGGGGGAGGCCGTGGGGGTGGTGGCGGTGGAGTCGGCGGCGGGGGAGGCCGCGGGGGTGGTGGCGGTGGAGTCGGCGGAGGTGGGACTGGTGGCGGCGGCGGGCGCGGAGGTACGGGTGGCGGGACTGGTGGAACCGGTGGCGGGCGCGGAGGCACGGGTGGAGGCACCGGTGGCACGGGCGGCGGTCGCGGAGGGACGGGTGGCGGTACCGGAGGCGGACGTGGAGGCTCAACGGGCGGCGGCTCGCGTGGCGGCGGAGGCGGCGGACCTGCCAACGTGAACCGCTTCGGGAACAATCCGCTGAATCAGCCGCGCCAGATCATTCCCCAGATACCCGAGAGCGCGACTACGAACCAAGAGGTGCTCTACGCACTCGCGGCGGGCACCGGGGGTTTTCCAATCTTCAACTCAAACGACCTCCTTGCCGGAATGGACAAGATATCGAAAGAACTGGACGAATACTACGTGCTGGGCTACGTCCCTCCCCCAAAGTCCGCCGAGGGAACTTGCCACACGATCAAAGTGAGAGTGGAGCGTAGCGGCGTCAACGTTAGGGCGCGAAGCGGCTATTGCGACGTCAGAGGTTCGGACCTCCTGGCCGGCAAAGTCGAAGGTAAGACGCTCGAGGCCATCGCCGCGAGCCCGCAGGCGGGCAGCGTCCCGCTCTCGCTCCGGGCGCCCTATTTCTACGCGGCGCCCAACGTCGCGCGCGTGAATCTCGCCGCTGAAATTCCCGGCGACGCTATCAACTTCGAAAAGGAGAAGGGAGAATTCCACTCCGACGTGAACGTGCTCGGCATCGCCTACCGCGAAGACGGTTCCGTGGGCGCGCGATTCAGCGATACGGTGAAGCTGGATGTCCCGAAAAAGGAGGCCAAGGAATACGCCAAGGGCACATTCCCTTACCAGAACACCTTTGAAATCGCACCGGGAAAGTACACGCTGAAAGTCGTGCTGGGCGCCGGCGGGGAGAGCTACGCGAAGTACGAGATGCCTCTTGTGATTGAGCCTTACAACGGAAAGCAGTTCCAGTTGAGCTCGGTGGCGCTGAGCGACAAGCTCACCCCGGTCTCCGAGCTGGCGGCGAGTCTGGACGCGGCGCTGCTCGATGAAAAGCCGCCTCTGGTGGTGAAAGGTTCGAACAACGGGCAAGCCATGGACTTCAAGGTGACGCCCTCGCCGACCAATCACTTCAGTCGCGATGACAAGGTCGCCCTGTACGTCGAGGTCTACGAGCCCGCGCTCCTGGCGAAGATTGATGACACCCGCGTCGGGATCGTGTACAACGTGGTCGATCGGAAGACCAACCAGCAGGTCTACCGGTCCCCCACGATGCTGGTGAACAGCTTCGCGCAGGCCGGCAATCCCGTCATCCCGGTCGGCACGCTGCTGCCGCTCGACAAGATCCAGGCCGGCGATTATAGGCTCGAAGTCACGGCGCGGGACTCGGCGGGCAACGCTTCCCCGGTCCGCACGACCGACTTTGTCTTGAACTGAGCGCGAAGAAAGGTTGAAGTGTAAAGTTTGAAGGGTAAACGGCAGAAAATTCTTCCTTACTTTACCCTTCACGCTTTAGCCTTTATACTTCGACCTTGCCGCGCCCTGCCTCTGGTTCGCTACCGTCGACCTCTACTCGTCGCGTTCTGCTGCGATGGTTCCGCCTCCACGCTCGCCCTCTCCCCTGGCGGCGAACGAAGTCAGCTTACGCCGTATGGGTCTCGGAGGTAATGCTCCAGCAGACCCAGGTCTCGACCGTCATTCCCTACTATCGCCGCTTCCTCCGCGCCTTTCCGACGGTCGAGCGCCTGGCCAAAGCGCCGCTCGAGCGCGTACTCGAGCTCTGGTCGGGGCTGGGATACTACCGCCGGGCGCGGCTCCTCCACCTTGCCGCGCAAAAAATCCTACGCGAGTTCGCGGGGCGCTTCCCGACTGACTACGGGCAAGCGCGTTCTCTCCCGGGCATAGGAGATTACACTGCACGGGCCATCCTGAGCATCGTGTACAACAAGCCTTACGCCGTAGTCGACGGCAACGTGGCGCGCATCGTGGCTCGCCTTGGCGCGATCAAAGGGAATATCAACCAACCGAAGTTTCGCGGCGCCGTCGAGCGGGCCGTTGAAGGCCTGCTCTCTCACCGCCGTCCTGGCGATTTCAACCAGGCGCTGATGGAGCTCGGGCAGACGGTCTGCCTGCCGCGTGCGCCGCGATGCGTTGCCTGCCCTCTCCGAAAATGGTGCCAGGCCTATCATCGTGGCGAGCCCGAGTCTTACCCTGCTCCGCGGCCGCGCCGGGCGATCGAGCTTCGGTATCTCGCCACGGCGGTCATCCGCTCCATTCCGGCGATCGGCCAAGAGAGAGCCGGACGCGTGGCACTAATGCGAGGCCTTGATGAGGGTCTGCTCGGCGACCTGTGGAATTTTCCCGCCGCTTTCGGGGCCTCGCGCGCGGAGGCACTCGACCGGCTGCGCGAGAAACTCGATCGCATCGCGCCTGGGGTCGCGCTCTGGGAGCAGAGGGATGGGCTGGTCGCTCGGCCCGCTCCGCTGCGCCAACTCCGACACGGAATCACGCATCGCTCGATTCGCGTCGATCTCTACCCGGCCGAGGTCCGCGGCGTTCCGATCGGCCCGCTGCGCTGGTTCTCGCTCGCCAGCTTGAATCGCGTGGCAGTTTCACAACTGGCGCGCAAAATCGCAGCAGCAGCAGGAGAGGTCGATTCGCCTCGCAATTGACCGTGGGTTCTTCTCAGACGCCAACGGCCCACGGTCAGTCGAAGACAAAACACGCGATGAGGAGTGCGCCATGACTGAACTAGCCGACAAGACCTGCGTTCCGTGCCGAGGCGGCGTGCCGCCCTTGAAGGGCGCGGAAATCGAGCCCCTGCGGCGCGAGGTCCCGGGATGGGAAGTGGTCTCCGAGCACCACATCCACAAGGTCTTCAAGTTTCCCGATTTCCGCCAGGCTCTCGACTTCGTGAAGCGCGTGGGAGAAGTAGCCGAAGAGCAGGGTCACCACCCTGACATCGTCCTGGCCTGGGGAAAGGTCGAGGTGACCCTGTGGACCCATAAGATCGACGGACTGACCGAAAGTGACTTCATCATGGCGGCCAAGATCGACCAGCTTGAGGGCGCCCGGGCCAGGCCCGCCGTTCGCGAAATCGGGAGGTGATCGCCTCGCTGGAGGACCGCGAGCCGCGCACGCACCCGGTCTGCTGCAAGATGCGGGCGAGACGCCCGCGTTCCCGGGCTACGTGATCGACTTGCCGCCGTCCACCGCGAAGACCTGGCCAGTCACGTACTCGGCGGACGTGGCGAGGAACAGCACCATCTCCGCGATGTCTTCCGGGCGGCCGGGTTTCTTGAGCGGCGTCGCGCCGATGATTTTCTCAATCTGTGGGTCCTGCTCTTCGTCTGGAAAGAGGATCGTTCCCGGCGCCACACTGTTGACGCGAATGCGCGGCGCCAGGGCCTTCGCCAGACAGCGCGTCAGCATGATGAGGGCAGCTTTTGACGCGCAGTAATGCATGTAGCCGGGCCAGGCCTGAAGGCCCCCAAGCGAGGAAATGTTGATGATCTGGCCGCCACTCGTGCGCCGCCCGGTTTTCCCGCCGAGCATCAGGCGCGCCGCGGCCTGGGCGCAAAAAAAGGCCCCTTTCAGGTTGACGCTCAGGATCCGGTCCCAATCTTTTTCGCTCAGCTTGTCCCAGCTCGCCGGAAAAAAAATTCCCGCGTTATTCACCAAGAGATCGAGCCGGCCGAACCGCTTTTGGGTGGCGCGAAACATCACCTCAACTTGCTTCGGCCGCGCGACGTCGGCGCGGATGGCCACGGACTCGACACCCCGAGCGGCGATCTCACGCGCGGTCGCGCGGGCCTCAGCCTCCGAGCGGTTGTAGTTCACCACCACGTCCGCTCCGGCGCGGGCCAGCGTCAGCGCGATCACGCGGCCAATCCTCCTGCCGGCGCCGGTGACCAGGGCAACCTGATGCCGCAACGGGCGACCATTCACACGTTACCTGCGCGCGTGTGGACGTTCACCCAGACGTGCACGTGCGGCGCGCCGCGGAAGTACCAGACCATGCTGGGGCTTTCCAGTTGCCACACGTCCCACACGCCGTCGTTGCCGATGTCCATATTCTTGTAAAACGACATGGTGAGCTCGTCGAACCCGCCTCGCGCCTCGATATCGCGCAAGGCTGCCGCACGGTCCGCCTCGCGGAAGGGCAGCAGAAGGTCGCCGAGCACCTTCCGGACCAACTCGCGCTGGTCGCGCGTCATTTCCGAAACGGGGAGCCCCAGGATCTTGTCTCCGCGCCGCTTCAACTCGACCGTCGCCGTGCCCTGTTCCTGGCGCGGATCGCCGAGCAGCGCGATCTTGCGCTGCTTCCCGTCGAGCGCCTGAAACACTTCGTTGGCGCGCTTGGCCTGGTACCAGTAGACGTTCTTCGGGTGGTCCGGCTTCTCATTAAAGCTCTGCGAGGCGTGGCCGTAGAAGATCGGGCCCCCGAAGGCCGTGCCCTCTACCGAATCGCCGTCGCAGCGCGCCGTGCAGTGCCGCCCGGTGAGGACGAACTCGAACGCGCCGCCGGGCTCGCCAAAAAGGGCCACGGAGTATTTTCCTAGGCCGCCCGCGTCCTCGTTGATGTGGTAGAGGACCTTGTCGACGAACTCGGGGTTGTGCAGTCCCCGGAAAATCTCCGCGATCACGGCCTGCTGGTCGGGCGTGAAGAACTCGGCGATGGTCACCGGAGTGATCTGCCAGTTGTTGTCCACTTTGGAGCGCAGAGGGTGATCGAACGGGAAGGCCACCTTCTGCTTCTGCTCCTCTGAGAGACTCTTGTAAAGCGTGGCCACCAGCGTCTCAGAGCGCTCCTTTGCCTTGGGCCGCACGAGCGACGTCTCCGAGCTTCCGTAAAGCTTGGGCGCCGCCGTTGTCACGAGTCCCACGCCACCCACCGCAACCGTCCTGATGAATTCTCTTCGGTCGATCTCATTTCGATCGTCGCAGTCAGGGCATCGCATACCGGCCTCCTTTTGGCGACTATTTATCCCGACTATTTATCGCATCAGGCGCGCGTGGAATCAAGCGAAACGTGAACAGAAGATCGGATCGGCGCAATTCTTGACCGTGCTTCCCCCGTTCCAATAGAATCGGAGTTGAGCCTATCATGGACGAAGTGCTCGTCTACTCGAAGCCCGGCTGCTGTCTGTGCGACGAGGTGAAGGCCCAACTGCGGAGATTGCAGAAGACTCATCCTTTCAAGTGGCGCGAGGTCGACATCCTCCGAGACCCGGAGGCGTTCGAGAAGTTCAGCGAAGAAATCCCGGTCGTCTTTATCAATGGCAAGAAGGCCTTCAAGTACCACCTGGATGAAAAGGAATTTCTGAAGCGACTCCGAAGAGCGCACTGACGAACGTCGCGCAAAACAGCTCGGAGGCTGTACGCCAGTACGCCAATTGACAAATCACCAATCCGCCATTGACAATCCCGAGGACCATGCAGCTTGACGTTCTCTCCATCACTGCCCACCCTGACGACACCGAGCTCACCTGCGGCGGCACGGTAATCAAGATGGCGGAGGCAGGTTACAAAGTGGGCCTGCTCGATCTCACGGGCGGCGAGTCCGGCACGCGAGGGAACGCAAGCCTGCGCGGGCAGGAATCGCGGCGGGCCTCGAAAGTGATGGGCATCGTTTACCGCGACAACCTGGGACTGCCGGACGCTGCCCTCGAAGACCGGCGCGAGTACAAGCTGAAGATCGCGCAGAAAATCCGCGACCTGCGTCCGCGCACCGTCATCCTGCCGTACTGGGAGGGCCGCCACCCCGACCATTACACGACGGGCAGAATCGGTTATGAAGCGTCGTTCCTTGCGGGGCTCGCCAGGCTGCCGCTCGCCGGCAAGCCCCACCGGCCTCGCAAAATCGTTTACGCCAGCCTTTACGTGCCGTCGGTCAGGCCCACCTTTGTCGTGGACATCACGGCGCAGTTCGAAAAGAAGCTGAAGGCCATCCTCTGCTACGCCTCGCAGTTCTCGCCCCAGAAGGACGCGCAGAACCTCTTCCCCAGTCGCGCCGACCTTCGGGAGCGCGTCGGGTCGCTCGGCCGCCACTTCGGCCTGATGATCGGCGTAAGGTACGGCGAGCCGTTCGTGACTCGGGAAATCGCCGCCGTGGACGACATCGTGACCATGCCCGTGAAGTCGATCTGAGGAGCGCGGGCGGCCCGCCCGCAACGAGAAGGATAACGAAGGGACCGGGCGGGACACCCGCGCTCCCACTTACGCGGCGCGCAGGCGGTTCTTCCAGCGGTTGCGAACGAACCACGCGCCGCCGATGACAATCAAAATCAGGATCACGGTGTCGAAGCGGTGGAAGTACTGGCGCAGGATCGTCCAGCGCTCACCGAGCTTCAGGCCCGCGTAGGCGAGCGCCAAGCACCAGGGCAGCGATCCCAAGAACGTGTAGACGTTAAAGCGCAGGAAATTCATGCGGGCGACGCCGGCGGGCAGGGCGATGAAGGTGCGGACCACCGGAAGCAGGCGCGCGAAAAAGACCGCCCAATCCCCATAGCGGGCGAACCAGCGGTCGGCGAGCTCCAGGTCGTGGCGCGTGACCAGGACGTAGCGGCCGTATTTTTCTGCTAGGGGCCGCCCTCCCAGCGCGCCCACGTAGTACGCCACCAGCGAACCCACGTTGCACCCCACGGCCCCGGC
>QHZK01000403.1 GCA_003224635.1 Acidobacteriota bacterium
ACATCCGGTGCGCACCTTGGTGCACCTCTTAACGAATCTCCGGAAGTAAGGGAGGTACCATGAATCCCGAAATCCGAGGTTGCGGCACGGCCCTGGTGACGCCGTTCCGCCGGGACGGCTCGATCGACCATGACGCGCTGCGGCGGCTGGTCCAGTTCCAGCTTCGCGAAGGCATCGACTTCCTTGTGCCCTGCGGCACGACCGGGGAAACGCCCACACTCGAGCACGGAGAATACCTGGGTGTGATCCGCCTCGTGCTCGAGGAAACAGCCGGCAAGGCGCCTGTCATCGCAGGGGTCGGCGGAAACAGCACGAAAAAGGTTATCGAGCTGGCGCAGGAGGTCGAGCGGTTGGGTGTCCAGGGGATTCTTTCCGTCGCGCCCTACTACAACAAGCCAACCCAAGAAGGACTGTACCAGCACTTCAAGGCCATCGCCGAATCAACCCACTTGCCGGTGATTCTCTACAACGTTCCGGGCCGCACGTCGTCCAACATCGAGCCGGGCACCGTGGCGCGGCTATCCAAGGTCCCGAACATCGTCGGCATCAAGGAAGCCTCGGGCAGCATTACCCAGCAGATGGAGGTCCTGAACGAGGTCGATCCCGGTTTCCGAGTGCTCTCGGGTGACGACGCTTTCACCTTGCCGCTCATGGCGCTCGGCGGTGTGGGAGTGATTTCCGTCGCCTCGAACGAGATTCCCGGCCCGATGACGCGGCTCGCGCACCTGCTGCTCGACGGCCGATACGACGAAGCCCGGAAGCTGAACGCCGAGCTCCTGCCGCTGATGCAGGCCAACTTTCTCGAGACCAGTCCCATCCCCGTCAAGGCGGCGCTCGCCATGATGGGCATGATCGAGGAGGTCTACCGACTGCCCCTGGTGCCGATGAGGCCCGAGAATCGCGCCAAGCTCGAGAAAGTCCTGGCGGCGCAGGGACTATTGCAGCCGCAGAAGGTATAATGGCTGGAGGTCACGGCGTCTTACGAAGCGAAGGTTCAAGCGCGGCTACAGGCCCGAATATCGCTCGGCGGAGATCGCCTACGCCGAGGATGCCTGCCTGGAATTCCACTTGGAGAGTGAATGAACCGATCCTTGAAAGAGCAGGCCGAGAAGGCCCTCGGCTTACTGAGGCTTCACGGGGAACCCAAGATTCTGGTCCTCCCCAACGTCTGGGACGTGGCGAGCGCGCGCCTCGTGGAGCGGGCAGGGTTCAAGGCCATCGCCACTTCGAGCGCGGCGATTGCGAATTCCCTCGGCTATCCCGACGGCGAGCGCATCAGCCGCGCCGAGATGCTGGCGGCCGTCAAACGGATCGCCGGGAAAGTGGCGCTGCCGGTTACGGCGGACCTCGAGGCAGGCTACGGCAGCGCGCCTGAAGACATGGCCGAAACCGCCAAGGCCATGATCGAAGCCGGCGCCGTAGGCCTGAATCTGGAAGACGGGACGGATGACCCGGCGAGTCCGTTGATCGAGACCGAGCTGCACGCCAGCAAAGTCAGACGCATCCGGGAAGCGGCTTCGGCGCTCGGGATACACGTGGTTATCAACGCCCGCACCGATGTCTATCTGGCGCAGGTAGGCGAGCCTGCCACGCGGTTCGCGCACGCCGTCGGTCGCGCGAACGCCTACCGCAAGGCCGGCGCGGATTGCCTGTTCGTGCCCGGCGTCTACGACGCGGAGACCATCGGGAGGCTGGTGAAGTCCATCGACGGCCCGGTGAACGTGCTGGCCGGTGCGGCCACGCCGCCTATTGTGGAGCTTGAGCGGTTGGGTGTGAGGCGCGTCAGCTTCGGCTCGTGGCCTGCGCGGGCCGCCCTGGGCCTGTTCTCGCGGTTCGCCCACGAATTGTTGGAACGAGGCACATTCACTACGCTAAGCGACTGGGCAATTCCTTACGCCGACCTGAACACACTGCTGACCTAGCTGGTGTTAGAACTGTGATGAGCGCCATGCTTGCCAACCTTCAAGCTGCTATTGAAGAGCTTTTCCATGGCCAGGCCGAGCACTACGGCGACGAATACTTTCAGCCTTTCGACGAATTCAAAGCAGCGCTGAACGAAGGCCGGATTCGCGCCGCCGAGCCTGACCCGAATTCGCCCACCGGCTGGAAAGTCAACGCCTGGGTGAAGAAAGGCATCCTGCTCGGGTTTCGCATCGGGCGCATCGTCGAGATGACGGTAGCGCCGGTGTCCCTGCCGGCGGGGACTTCCAGCCGCCGTGAAAACGGCGCTGCTCGAATCGAGTTCCAGTTCCGCGACAAGCACACGTATCCGCTGAAGAAAATTCCACCCGACCAGAACATCCGCGTCGTGCCGGGCGGCTCTTCGATCCGCGACGGCTGCTACATCGGCAAAGGCGTGGTCTGCATGCCGCCCATGTACGTCAACGCGGGCGCCTATGTGGATGACGGCGCGCTGATCGATTCGCACGCGCTGGTAGGCTCTTGCGCGCAGATCGGCAAGCGCGTGCACGTTTCGGCGGGGGCGCAGATTGGTGGCGTGCTCGAACCTGTGGGCGCGCTGCCGGTGATTATCGAGGATGACGCGCTGGTGGGCGGCAACTGCGGCGTCTACGAAGGGGCCGTCGTCGGAGTGGGCGCGGTGCTGGCGGCGGGAACGATCCTGACCGGCTCGACGCCCGTTTACGACCTCGTGCGTGACGCGGTGTATCGCCGCGAAAGCGCTGTCCAGGCTCCCTCCGAAGAAGAGCGAGGCGCCCGCGGAAAAGCGGGCGAGGACGCCCTCGCTCCCAGCCACGGAATGGCGGGCGAAGACGCCCGCGCCCCCAGGCCGCTCATGATTCCTCCTGGCGCCGTCGTGGTGCCCGGCTCGCGCGCCGTCACCAGCGGTCGCGGCAAGGAGCTCGGACTTTCGCTCTACACGCCGATCATTATCAAGTACCGCGACGAGAAAACTGACCAGGCCGTGCGGCTGGAAGAATTGCTGCGGTGAAGGACGTCCGTTGTCCGTTGTCAGTTGTCGGCTGTCCGTTGCGCCTTGTTGCGTACTCGATTATCCTTTCGCCGATAGGGTCGCAAGCAGCGGAAGCACGGCGCGGTCGGCCGTCGCCAGCTCCGCTTGGGAGCCGACTGTAGAACTGACCACTGGCAACGGACAACTGACAAGGGACAATCTTAGGCTTTTCTTATCCCCACTATAAAAACTTCAAATTGTACTTGACGCCGCGGTTCGCTTATTCTGAGAGGCTTAGGTTCTCGCTTCCGGCCGCTGTTTTCGTCTTTTAGGTGTAGGGTGTTCTGTCGCCGAGGCAAGGGGGGACAGGGGAGTTTGATATGATCATGCGATCGGTCCAAGTCCGCGTACCGGCAACGGTGGGCAATTTCCAGAACGTCTCGACTTCCACGGCGGCGCTGGAAGGGTCCTTGAACGTCAAGGCGACGCTGCGGGACGACGGCCAGATTGGGATCCGCTATTTTGGCGAGAACGGAGTTCGAGTCCCTCGCGGTCGCTCGAACCTGGTGGTGCGGGCGATGGAATCCGCCTTGCGCTCGAGGGGCCTCGAGTTCACCGGCGCCGACTTTGAGATTTACAGCTCAGTGCCGGTGGGCGTCGGGCTGGGGTCGAGCACGGCCGCCGTGCTTGCGGGGCTGATTGCCGCCGACCACCTGTTCGATCTCGGGCTGGACGACGAGGCGCTTTTCGGTTTCGCCGCCATACACGAGAGCCGCGCCGACAACGTCAAAGCTGCATGGCTGGGCGGGCTGGTATCCGGGAAGGACGGGGTTTCCAGGCGTTCGGCGCTTTCCGAGAGGCTTGTCCTGAACGTCGTGATCCCCCAATTCGGGCGCCTGGACACGCCCTTCGCTTCGGCGGATGACAAGGACGTGCCGGGCCTCGAAGCCGCCCTGAATCTTGAGATGCCGGGCGTCTCGATTTTTCTGTGCGGCTCGGGTCCCGCCGTGGGGATCATTGACCAAGACCTGACGCCGGACGCGGTAAGGGCCGTGCACGCGTGCTTTGCCAAGTACGGCGTGGAGTCGCGGCACGTTGGCTTCCGGCCGTCTATCACGGGAGCGCGCGTGTGGAACGAGGCGCGCGCGGAGGCCGCCGCGGCCGGTCAGGCTCGCCGCAAGCCCAGCTTGATTCCCGTGTAGCACTTGTCGAAGCGAAGAACCTTGCGTAGCCCGCTTACCCCCTCTGGCGGGTAGTGGGCCAATTTGGTCTTTGTTTTCGGCGCTCATAGAGCGCCGCTACAGCGAATTGGCCCACTGCCGATCCAACAAAGAAGTTGACAACGCTGGACTGGCCACGCTAGCATTACCTACCAGGGGCGTCACCCCCTCAGCGCGGTCGGCATTCAGGATTGAGGCCATGGGAAAGCTGACAGGCTCGGAAATATTGCTGGAGAGTCTCCATCGCCAGAACGTGGAGGTGATTTTTGGCCTTCCCGGCGGCGCCGTGCTGCCGCTCTATGACGCGCTTTACAGCGCGGGCGTCCGCCACCTGCTGGTCCGGCACGAGCAGGCGGCCGCCTTTGCGGCGGACGGCTACGCGCGCGCCACGGGGAAGCCCGGCGTGCTGCTGGTGACGTCGGGCCCGGGCGCAACCAACGTCATGACCGGCCTCACCTCGGCGCTGATGGACTCGATCCCCGTCGTGGCGCTCACCGGCCAGGTGCCGGCGTCGATGATCGGCAAGGACGGCTTTCAGGAAGCTGACACCATCGGCATCAGTCTCCCGTGCACCAAGCAGAACTTCGCCGCCAAGTCGGCGGCGGAAATTCCGTCGATCATTCAGAGGGCCTTCAGGGCTGCGGTCTCGGGGCGTCCGGGCCCGGTGCTGGTTGATCTCCCCAAAAGCGTGCTGATGGAAAAGTCGGAGGCGTGCTACCCCCCCAGCTCCGGTTCCGGGCGCCCCGAACGCATACGCGAGTGGCGCGACGACGAGATCGAGCGCGCGGCGGACATGATCCTCGAGAGCCGCTCGGCGGTGCTCTACGTGGGCGGCGGAGTCGTCCACTCCGAGGGCTGGGACGCGCTCGCCGCGCTCGCCGAACTCACTCAAATCCCGGTCACCACAACGCTGATGGGCCTGGGGGCCTTTCCCTCCCGCGATCCGCTCTCGCTCGGGATGCTGGGCATGCACGGGTCTTACGCCACCAACACCGCCATCTGCAAGTGCGACCTGCTGATCGCCGTGGGAGCGCGCTTTGACGATCGCGTCACCGGGCGCGTCAATGGCTTCGCCAGCGAGGCCAGGAAAATCCAGATTGACGTGGACCCCTCCGAAGTCAACAAGAACGTCCGAGTGGACCTGGCGCTGGTGGGGGACGCGCGCGAGGCTTTGGAAGCGCTCCTCGACGAGCTGCGTCGGCGCGCCGCCCAGGGCCAGTCTCCGGCGCCTCCGTGCCGGCGGGAGTGGCTGCGGTTGATCGAGGCCTGGCGGGCGGAGCACCCGCTCACCTACGACAAGTACGCGCACACTGTGAAGCCGCAGTTTGTGATCGAAACCCTGTCGCGCTACGCCGACGAGGACGCCATCGTTTCGGTGGACGTAGGCCAGCACCAGATGTGGGCGGCGCAGTTCTTTGACTTCTACACGCCGCGCACCTGGCTTTCCTCGAGCGGCTTGGGCGCCATGGGTTATGGCTTTCCGGCCGCCATGGGCGCGCAGCTCGCCTTTCCTGACCGGCAGGTAATCGCTATCGTGGGCGACGGCGGATTCCAGATGACGCTGAACGATCTTGCCACCGTGGCCCAGTATCACGTGCCGGTCAAGATCGCGGTCATCAACAACCGCGCGCTCGGGATGGTCCGCCAGTGGCAGGAAATCTTCTTCGAAAAGCGCTACTGCGATATTGACCTGAATTTTGCCCCGGACTTCGCCAAGCTGGCCGAGTCCTACGGGCTGCGCGGAATGCGCGTCGAACACCGGACGGACGTGGTGGACGCTGTGCGCGATTTCCTCGGCGACCGCGAGCCCTGCCTGGTGGACTTCTGGGTGGACCCGGCGGAAAACGTGTATCCCATCGTCCCGCCAGGGGCGTCGCTCGCGGAAATGGTCGTCGAGCCTCCGCCCGTCCTGGTGGAGGAAGAGTCGCTGGACGATTTGTGGGCGGTGTAGAAAGACGTCCTTTGTCCGTGGTCCGTGGTCGGCATAAGCGGCGCTGTGATCCTCGGCAGGTCGATGGCGGCACGTGTGTACCTGAAATTGATCGGCGTTGGCCTGTGACGAAGCGAGGCGTGGTACTGTGCGTTGAAAAACGGAGGCTCTATGCCAGATGGCAAGACTCACAAACTTGTTGGTGCCGGGACTGGTGTCGTGTACGCAGCGTATCGGGCAAAGCAACAGAGTGGTCCGAACTGGTGGATTGAAGTCTTAGGAGGAGCCGTTGGCGGATACTGCGGCGGCCTGTTGCCGGACATCTTCGAACCGGCAATTTCCTCATGGCACAGAGGCGTAGCCCACAGTTGCGCCACCTGGCGGCGGGATTATCCGAATGAAGAACCCAATTGCTGCGTGGGAAGCGGTTTGCCGCGAAAACGCGGAGAACTGCAGAGCAGTTTCGATGGCACCGGGGGGCAACACTTTTGTTTACGTTCCGGTTGATCCGATCTCGCACTTGCTCTCGAACGTTTTTGAGTTTCTGTGGCGATTCTTGGCTGGCTTCACGAACGGACTGGCCGCTGGTTATGTCTCACATCTGGCCCTTGACGCGGCGACACCGCGCTCAATACCGTTGTTGACGACGGGCTTGTAGCAATGAATGTAGCGTAACAGAAGGACGGTCAACGGACAAAGGACCACGGACAAAGGACGTTCTTAAGATGCAGTGGTTGCTCGAACTCGAGACAGAAAAGGACCCCATCTCGATTTGCCGCCTGATGAATATTTTCCGGCGCAAGGGCGTGAGCATTGTGGCGCTCTCGCTAGAGGCGGGCGCCGCCGAGTTTTCGATGAAGGCGCTGGTTGAGACGGCAGAGTCCGAAGTAGCGCATATTTTCAATTTCCTGCGCCGCACCGAGGGGGTGCGCCATGTGACTTGCTATCGAGAGGAGCGCGCCGCGAACGCTTCTGGCGTCGGAAAGGGTGACGCCGGAAGGGTGGTGAGCGGGACGCCCACGCCGACCGAACCGAGTGAAGACGATTCGCTAATCATCCATAGCTCTCGACCTGTCAATGGGGCCTCTGGAGTGATCAACACCAAGACAAGAGTGCTGGTCGAAACATTAGCGTCAGGGGCCGCGACTAGGATTGAGGGTTGAGGTATCGGCGTCGAAACGAGAATTTTGTTCCCGTTCTGATGTAGCGGCGGGTTTATCCCGCCACAACACGGGATGGCGGCATAAAGCCGCCCCTACCCAGGATATCAAGGGCGAAGCTCTTGGCCAGTTCGATGGAATTTGTCTCACGCGTCCCCATGGTGCGATGCGGCTGTGTTAACCTTGGCGTGAGGGGGAACAACGGGGAGAAGCGGCCTCAAACGCGAGATCCGAAAATCTCGGCGGAACAAAGCCACTATGTAGTTTAGAATCAATAAGTTAATCCAAAAATGGCCCGGGAACAAAGCCAATTTGGAGCCATCCCGAGCGCCTTCGAGCAAAACAAAGCCAATGGCAAGCTAGACCCAAACACTACCGCATCTGAGCCGAGCTTGACGAGGAAATTGAAATGGCCAAAGTCTACTACGAGAAAGACGGTGACCTGAAAAACCTGGCGGGCAAGACCCTCGCCATCATCGGATACGGTAGCCAGGGGCACGCGCACGCGCTCAATCTGCGCGACAGCGGGCAGAAGGTGATTGTCGGCCTGCCGGCGTCCAGCCAGTCGCGGACGAAGGTCCAGGCCCAGAAGTTGGAAGTTTTCGAGCCGGCGGAAGCGGCGCGGCGCGGCGACGTGATCGTGGTGCTGATTCCCGACCCCGTGCAGGCGCAGGTCTATAAAGATTCGATCGCGCCGCACCTCGGCCCGGGCAAGACGCTGCTCTTCGCTCACGGGTTCAACATCCACTTCAAGTTCGTAGTGCCGCCGCCCACCGTCGACGTGGTGATGATCGCCCCGAAGTCGCCCGGTCACCGGATGCGCGAGCTGTTTCAAGAAGGCGTCGGAGTGCCGGGGCTGCTCGCCGTCGAACAGGACGCCTCCGGCCACGCGGAGG
>QHZK01000404.1 GCA_003224635.1 Acidobacteriota bacterium
GCCGTCGATTACCTGAAGACGCTCGCCGTGTCGCGCCTTTACCTGGACAACGTGCCGAACGTCCAAGCCTCCTGGCTGACGCCCGGCCACAAGATCTGCCAGATCGCGCTGCGGTTCGGGGCCAACGACGTGGGCAGCATCCTGATCGAAGAAAACGTCGTCTACGCGGCGGGATGTAAGAATACCTCGAGTGAAGAAATCCTGCGGCGCCTCATCTCCGACGCGGGCTTCCGCCCTTTCAAGCGCGATACGCTTTACCGGACCTACTTTCTCAATTAGCGCCTGTCTAACACCGTCCAGCGCAGGTGTTCGGGTGACGGCCGCCTGCGACCGAGAACCGGTTAATCCGCTCCAAAGAGCGCGTGAAACGGGTTATGAGAACGATGGGGTGAGGAATCGAGCGCGGGTGGGCGAGGGGTCCTGCGCAGCCAGCGGACGCCTACGGTGATCATGCTGGAGTTGAAACCGTGGTTGGGCGGCTCGATGCTGGCGTTCGACATGTGCATGTAGCGGTACTCGAAGACCATGGCGCGCTGCGGACTGAAAAAGTACTGGAGGCCGACGCCTCCCTGAGGAGTGAACTGGAGCCGTCCGCTCAGCTCAGGTGCTCGTGTATGGAGCGTGGTATCGAGGATGCCCGCGCCCATGTCGAAAAAAGGCACGAGGCGGCCGGAGGGTTTGCCGTCGAAGCGAAACAGGAGCGTCTGCCCGGTGACGCGCCCGCCGGGGTGGACGGCATTGCCCAAAAACCCTTCGCTCAAGACTTCGAACCGGCGCGCCGGCAGGCGAGAGCCTGGCGAGTCCCAGGCGATAAAGCCGAGCTGGGGTTGGGCGACGAGCAAATTGATGTGCGAAATGTTCCGCGGAATCGCGTTTTCGAGCGCGTAGCCCGCTTGGAAGCCGAAGGTCCAACGGCCGCGGTTCGTCCAGAAAGGTGTGGGCGCTCGGTGAAGCGCGGGGGGAGCGTCCGGCGGCGGCTGGTCGGCGACCGTGGTCGCAGGAGCGGAGGCGGGAGAGTCCAGGGACTGCGCACGCAGACCTTTCCCTTGAAATAGACCACCGCCGGCGAGCAGCGCGGAAAACAGGAATAGTCCTCGCCACCGGTCGTCGCGGGCCGCCCAGGAATTGCGCTCAATTGTCGGGCTGTTAGGCACGAGTCAACAGCGCCTTTTATCTTATGCGAGGCGAAAAAGCAATAACGATCTTCGTTGCGTTGTGGCGCCGGCATCTTGCCGGCTGTCGTGCGGGCATCCTGCCCGCACGTGCTGAGGCGGGACGCCTCAGCGACAGCCGCCGAGGCGCTACAGCTACGCCGCCGCGTCGTGACGCCAACAGCGGTAAACCGTCACCAGGATTTTGATGCCGGCGGCCATGCTGCCCTGCAGCGTGCCTGAAATCTTTGACTTACCGAACCTCCGCCGCCGATAGCTGACGGGGACCTCGGTCGCTCGCAGGCGCAGACGCGCGGCCTTGGCCTGCATCTCGACGTTCCAGCCGAAGCTTGGATCACGGAGGTCCAGTCGTCGAATAGCGTCCATTCGCAGCGCCCGCAGAGGCCCGAGGTCGGTGAAGGAGGCGCCCCATAGACAGCGGATCAGCCGCGTGGCGAGCCAGTTCCCGAAGCGCTGCAGAGCCGTGAGCGAGCCAGACTCGCGGTTACCCAACACACGCGAGCCGATCACCAGGTCCCAGCTTCCGCTTCGGAGCGCCGCCGTCAGAGGCCCAAGGTCGGCGGGGTCGTCAGATAAGTCGGCATCCATAAAGACCACGCCCGTCGTGCCGGGGCGGACGCGGGCGAGGCCCGCCAGGCACGCCCGCCCGTAGCCGAGTCGCGGCTCCCAAACCACGTCAGCGCCGGAGGCGCGCGCCACCTCCGCTGTCGAGTCCCGGCTGCCGTTATCCACCACGATAATCTGGGAGAATAGACCGATTGGGACCTGAGCGAGCAACGGCCCGATCGAGTCTGCTTCGTTCAAAGCCGGGATGATTAACGCGTAGCTCGCGGCTTCGGTTGCCACGGCGGTATCATAACATGCAGGGATTCTTCCTTCCCCGGGCGCCCAGCCCCCAGTCCCGAGTCCCTTTGACCTATTCGGTCATTTTCGCTAGGTGGACGTCGAAGCCGGCGCCGCGCCCGCAGCCAGGGCCAAGCCTGATTTGCGCGTGCTGTAAACCATGTTGTCCTCCCTGGTGGGAGCGCGGGCGTCCCGCCCGATCTGCCAGCTTCGAGCGTGATCGACCGTTACTGCCGCGCTGTAATCGCCCAGGCGCAGGCCGCCCCCCAATCTGGCATATCGAAGAGCGGGCGGGACGCCCGCGCTCCCAGCCTAAGTCAGAACGTCGCCGGTCGAAATTCTTGCATCGAAATTTAGCGGGCTGGTGTCAGTGTATTTGCATGGGTAGTCAGCGATAATTGCAGGTAGTGAGGGGCCGGTTTTGAAACCCAGAGCACTGGCCAAAATCCTATGAAGGAGGCGAGCGGCTCAGTCGGAGGTCGCGCGGCGGGCGTTTTCGACCCCGGACCCGAGACCCGGCCCTCCGCTTACTCTTTCGTCAAACTCTACCAAAAGGCAGGGGCGGAAAGCTTCGGACTCACGGTCGAGGAGTTCGCCCAAATCCTGCGAGAAGTCTCGGCCAGGTACCTCGGAGCAGGGCTCGATAGCCCGGATGGTCCAGACGGGAAAGCGATCAGCCAGGCGGAAGCGTCCGCGTTCTACGCGAGCCTGCGCCTGGAAGAGCTGGCGTTGGCGCGGGCCTGCGCCAAAGGCTGCGACCGCGCCTGGGACGTTTTCCTGAGCCGCTACCGCGACAAACTGCGCGACGCGGCGCGCTCGATAGCCAGGGAAGAGTCGCTGGCCTGCGAGCTGGCTGACTCGCTCTACGCCGATCTCTTTGGCACGAGCAAGGACGGCGGGCCTCGGAACTCCAAGCTCAACTCGTACACGGGGCGCGGTTCTCTTGAAGGATGGCTCAGGACCGTGCTGGCCCAGGCCTATGTGGACCGGTACCGTAGCCAGCGACGATTGGTCAGCCTGGATGAACAGGCCGAAGCGGGCGTGCAGTTCCGGGCCAGGGAGGATCGAGCTCCCGTGCCGGACCCGCGTCTCGAGGCCGCGACCGACGAGGCGCTTTCTTCGCTTCCGGCGGAAGACAGGTTCATCCTCGCTTCGTACTACCTCGACGGGCGCACGCTGGCAGAAATCGCGCGCCTGCTTGCCGTCCACGAGTCAACCATCAGCCGCAAGATCGAGAAGATCACAGCTTCGGTCCGCAAGCGCATTGTGGAAGGGCTTCAGCGGCGAGGCATGAGTCGCGCGCAGGCGGAGGAGGCGCTCGAGGCAGACGTGCGCGATTTCTCCCTGGACGTTCGCGGACGCCTCACCGAAACAACATCGCAAGAAAACGCCGGCAAAAGCGTTCCATAATGTAGAGCGGCCCGGGAGAGAGCAGTCGGCAGTAAGCAGTAGGCAGGAGGCAAGACGGAGCAGGGTCCCGAAAAAGTCCCCAGGGGCGGAGGAGGTGCGGGTCTTGAACTGTCGACTGTTAACTGGTTCCTAATGGCTGAACTACCCGAAATCGTGCGGGCGCGGCTGCGCCAGCGGGACAAGCGAGGCCCCCGGCTGCGCTCATGGGGCGACCTTTCTGCGACCCTGGGCGCGGGCCAGCATCCGGACGCGAACCTGCTCGCGGCCTTCGCCGAGCGAAGGTTGACGGGAAGCGAGCGGACGCTGCTGCTCGGCCATCTGGCGGATTGCGCCCAGTGCCGCGAGCTAGTGGCGCTGGCCTTCCCGTCACCGGAGGTCCAGGCGGCTGTGGCCGAAGCCGCCCGCCCGGCATCCGGAAGTCCGGTGTGGCTACGCTGGCCAGTGTGGCTCGGCTGGGACACGCTGAGGTGGGGCGTGCTGGCAGCCAGCGTGGGCGTCGTCTTGATTGGCGGGTTCCGAGCCGGCGTGTTGCGCTGGCCCGCCTCGCAGAAGTCTGCGCCTACGATCTCGAAATCTCCCGCCGACGAAAACAAGCAGCCTTCCATCCTGCGTGCTGCAAACGATTCGTCGAGCTCCGTCCGAGGCGCGCCGTCATCTCTCGGCGAGCGTGCCGAACGAGACGGCCTCGAGTCTGGGAACGCTCCAGCCAAGCCAGCGGAGCCGCCCCGGACCCCTGCGCAGGATCGCGCCGGATTCAAAGCGAAATTGAAGAAGCAGGAAACCGCGTCGGCTCCAGGCGCTCGAAGGGCAAAGGGCGTTCCGCAGGCGGGCGAAGCGCCCACACGCCTGGACATTGCGCAAGTGCCACCGGCAAAGAATGCCGAGGGATACTCGAAAGAACGCGACGAAAGCCGCCGGGCGAGCCAGGCTCTAGCTTCCGGCGGATTTGCCACTCCGTCCGATTCCCTACAAGCCGAAAAAGCAAACCCGGTGCAGCAGCAGAGTTCTCTAGAACTCCAAACGGCTGAAGTTCAGGACGAAGCAGTGTCAAAAGAGAAGATCGGGCCCGCTTCGAAGGCTTCCGAAGTCGAGCGTCGGCGTTTGAGCGCCATGGCGCAGGCTCTCGCCCCACCGTCGCCGCCTCCGACTGGCTCGAGTGGGGTTGGAGCGGCGCGCGCGCTTCGGTTCGATCGGGCCCGCGAGCTCGCGAAAGACGAGCGCCTGTTGAGTGCGCAGTGGAGCATCGCGTCCGTCGTTGGCCCGTACGGGGGCGATAGCAGCCCCGCGATCGGAAGGGTCGAGAGATCGGTCGACGGCGGCAAGACCTGGCAAGAGCTGCACGTGAATGACCGCGTGAGCTTCCGGGCCGTGGCGGCGAATAGCGGTGAAGTCTGGGCGGGCGGGTCGCGAGGAGCGCTCTATCACTCGAGCGACGGCGGGCAGCACTGGACGCGCGTGCTGGTTGGCTTGGATCAAGGCGTCGTGACTGAGACCATCGTGAGTATCGATGTCGGGGGCTCACGTAACGTCAGGGTCGCGACGGACGCGCATGAAACGTGGGTCACTGCGGACGGCGGCCAGCACTGGGAAAACCGCTGAGCCGGAGGCGTGGTTGGCGCGTCGGAGCTTATTGTAGAACGTTTCGTTTCGGCAGAGAGCTTATGAGCCACTCACGGAACAGCAGGCTCCCTCAGGGTCCACAAATTGAGCCAGCGACCCTCCGAAATCTTGCTTCGTGGGCGGCATCGTGAATCGGACTCCTCTCGCTGTCATCTCTTGGTGGAACTGATTGAGATCTGGGACGGTGAAGCCCAATTCGACTTTCCCCGCAGGACTCTTGGCAGAGGCGGGATGTAGTGCCAGGGTTGTGGTGCCGGTTGCGAATTCGCTCCATTCTGGCGACTGGAATTTTAGGGGCAACCCGAGCACATCGCGATAGAACTTTACCGCCCGGTCCATATCCGTGACAAACTCAATCACGTAGCTTAGTTGATTTGGCATATTTCTCCTCACACCTGAACGGTAAACGTGGACTCCGTCCGCGTCACCGGACGATAGAGCGTGTCGCGCTCGACAGGCTCGCGGCCGGCCTCGCGGATCAGCCGCACGATCTGATGGCGCGTCATCACCTGCGGCGTGGTCGCGCCCGCATCGTGATAAATCTTCTCTTCGACCACCGTGCCGTCGATGTCGTCCGCCCCGAAGCGCAGGGCGACCTGCGCCACGCGCGGCGTCATCATGATCCAGTAGGCCTT
>QHZK01000405.1 GCA_003224635.1 Acidobacteriota bacterium
GTGTTGGCGGGATGGAAAGCCAGCGGGATCAAGGTCTGGAAGCCGTGGGTCTCGTCCTGCAGCTTGCGCAGCTCAAGAAGATGGTCCGTCGAGTCTTCTGCGGACTCGATGTGGCCGTAAAGCATGGTGGCGTTCGAGTGGAGGCCCAGCTCGTGCGCCGTGCGATGAACCTGCAGCCAGGTGTGCGCGCCGATCTTGTGGTCGCAGATCACGCGGCGAACGGCAGGCGCGAAGATTTCCGCCCCTCCGCCCGGCAGCGAGCCTAGTCCAGCCTCCTTCAGCTTCTCGAGGATTTCGCGGATCGAGAGCCG
>QHZK01000406.1 GCA_003224635.1 Acidobacteriota bacterium
CTACTACCAGAAGCAGTTCTTCAGCGGCAAGGACCATCCGCTCTCGAAGCGCGATGAACTCATGCACTACGACCTCGAGGTTTCGGGATTCCCTTCCAGCCACGCCGGCCACCTGGTGCTGCTGGGGCTGACCGAGCAGGACTATCCCGGCGCGAAGCGCATCGAGGACTGGCCCACCTGGGACCTGCCCATCCTGCGCTGGGGTAAAGCCCAGGGCGCAGTCGTAGGCTTCGCCCACTCGGGCTGGGGACTGGCGGTGAAATCGAGCGACCTGCCGAACTATGAGATGCCCGGGTTCGACGGCATCGGCGCCAATGAATATATCGTGGACGTGACTTACCCCGACGCCGTCGACTTCATCTCCACCATGGATACACCCGACCTTTGGGAGCTCAACATCTGGTACCAGACGCTGAACGTCGGGTTCCGCACGCGGGTCTCCGGCGAGACCGATTTCCCCTGCATCACGGACAGCCGCGTGGGGCAGGGCCGCGTCTACGCCAAAGTCTCGGGGCCGCTCAGCTACAGCGCCTGGCTGAACGCCGTCCGCGCGGGCCGCAGCTACGTCTCCGAAGGCAAGAGCCACCTCATGGACTTCAGCGTCAACGGGACCGAAGTTGGAACGAATTCGAGCCAGGTCCGGCTTGACGCGCCCGCGACCGTCCGTGTAACTGCGAAGGCGGCGGGGTATCTTGACCCTGTGCCGAACCCGGCGCTCCACGACCTTCCCTATGACCGCGCGCCCTACTGGGACATCGAGCGAGCGCGCATCGGGAGTAAGCGGGAGGTTCCTGTCGAGCTAGTCGTCAATGGCAAAGCCGTCGCCCGAAAGAACATCGTCGCGGACGGCAAGGTCAATGAGCTCGCCTTCGATGTCTCCATCGAGCGCAGCAGTTGGGTGGCGCTGCGGATTCTCGGGTCGTCACACACGAACCCGATCTTCGTGGTCGTCGGCGGCAGGCCCATCCGCGCGTCGCGCCAGAGCGCCGCGTGGTGCCTGGCCGCCGTCAACCAGTGCTGGACGCAGAAAGCGCCCAAGATATCGAAGGTCGAACTCGCCGACGCGGAGAAGGCATACGACCACGCGCGCGAGGTTTATAAGAAACTGATTGAGGAAAGTCGGTAGTAGCGAAGAGCCTGTGACGAATCCGCAGATTACGCGGATTTCGCAGCCTCGGACTCCGGCGCGCCGGCAAGATGCACAAGTTTCTGCTCGAGGGGGTATCCGCGCTCGCGCCAGGCGTCGAAGCCTCCCTCGAGCGGGCGCACGCGGATGATGCCCCGGCGCTTCAGGAGCAGCGCCACACGGGCGCTGGTAGCCTCGTTCGGTCAAGTGCAATAGAGCACCACGTCGCGGTCGCGCGGGATTTCCTGATGGCGCTCGTCGAGCTCGTCAGGGCGCATGTGGACGGCGCCCGGCAGTTTGATCCCGTCGGCCTCAAACTCGGTTGAACTGCGCAGATCGACGACCACGATGTCCTCGCCCGCGTCGAGCTTCTGCTTGAGCTCTTCCGGCGTGATGCGCGCGATGCGTAGACTGCACATGAAGCGCCGGCGCTCGATGTACTTCCAGGCGAGGTAACCTGCGAGCACGCCCACCAGCAGGAGGATCAACCACGAGCCCAAGCGAAGCGCGTAGCCCGCTACGCGCTCGAGCTGGGCGCTGAACAGGTACCCGGCGCCGGTAAAGGCGCCCGCCCAAACGAACGCTCCCGCCAAGTCCCACAGCAGAAAGCGCGATGGACGCATGCGAAACATGCCCGCCAGCGGAGGCGCCACCGTCCCCAGTCCGGGCACGAACTTGGCAATGACCAGCGACCGCGCGCCTTGCCGGGTGAAGATGTCTTCTGTGCGGCGCACGCAGGAATCGGGTTCGAGCGAGATGCGGCAGATCAGGTTCAGGACGGCGTGGCCGCGGCGGCGGCCGAGCTCATACCAGATGAAATCGCTCAAGACCGCCGCCACGATCGCCAGCCCCAGCGCCGCAACAAAAGAGAGCTGCCGCGATCCGGCGAGCGCCCCCGCCGCGAGCAGAATCGGAATGGAAGGAATCGGCAGCCCGACCTGCTCCGCAAACACCCAGACGAAAACGACGGTGTAGCCGTGGCGCATCAGAAATCGGATGGTTTCATGCACGTGAGTTCCCACCATCAACCCGCTCGGCGTCGCCCGAGGAGCGTATCCAGCGCAGCGGCTCCCGGGCCCGTCAGGGCTAAGGCGATGCTGGCAGCGAGCAAAGTCAGAGCGTATTCAAAACCCTTCGGCAAGAAAAATCCGCCGCGCAGGTGGACCACGGTCACCGCCACGAGCATATCACAGGCGATAAGGACCGCGGCCCAGCGGGTGAACAACCCGAGCACGAGCGCCAGCCCGCCGAAGAATTCCACAAGGGTAACTACCACGCCTGCGACCTGCGGCAGCGGGATTCCCAACTGGTGCATGAAGCCGCCGACGTTGTGAAACCCGTAAATGAAGAGCTTCTGTCCGCCGTGCATCAGAAACACGATCCCCACCACGACGCGCAGAATCGCGAGCCCTGTGCCTGGACCTGGCCGACCGGTTTCCATAACCTCCCCCCTTCCCCGCCGGAGTGCTTTCGCTCCGCTCCCCGGCGGCAACGCGGTGACTCGTCAATCTCAGAGTGCGGATCGACTGTGGACTGTCAATTGCTGACTCGTTTAAGATGCACTTGACCCTGAAAAGGGTGCGACGACGGCTGTAGCATCGGCGTCCCATCCGCGCTGAGGCGAGCGCCGCTCGAGCGAACGACCGCTGAATTCGTCATTTCTCAGGAAGCGTGGACCCGCACTTATGAAACCCAAAATTTTCGTCACCCGCCCCCTCCCAGCCCCCGTACTCGAGCGGCTGGCCGCGCCCTGCGATCTCGAGTATCACCCGCAGGATACACCTCTTTCGACCGCGCAAATGGCCGAGGCCTGCCGGGAGGTGGAGGGCGTAATGGTCTGTGGAGCGCGCCTGGACGAGGAGGTCTTGCGCCACGCGCCCCGCCTGCGGGTCGTCTCCAACGTGGGCGTAGGCTACGACAATATCGACGTGGCCGGGTGCACCCGCCGTCGAATCCCGGTGACCAACACCGCCGGTGTGCTCGAGGAAACGACGGCCGACCTGGCCTTTGCGCTTCTCCTGGCCGTCGCGCGTCGCGTCGTCGAAGGGGACCGCTACGTTCGCGACCGCCGGTGGAAACAGTGGGAGTGGGGACTGCTGTGGGGCGCGGACGTGCACCACAAGACGCTCGGGATTTACGGCTTCGGCCGCATCGGTCAGGCCGTGGCGCGCCGCGGCCGCGGGTTCACGATGCGGATTCTTTACCATAGCCGGCATCGCGCACCCGAGGCCGTGGAAAGGGAACTTGACGCCCAGCTTGTGGACCCGCAGACCTTGCTCGGTGAATCAGACTTCCTCAGCCTGCACGTGCCCCTGACGCCGGAGACCCATCATCTGATCGGCGCCCGCGAACTCGGCCTGATGAAGCCGACCGCCTTCTTGATTAACACAGCACGGGGCAAAGTCCTGGACGAAGAGGCGCTGGCGCGCGCCCTTGAGTCCCGCGCCATCGCCGGCGCCGGCCTCGACGTCTTCGAGCAGGAGCCCCAGGTCCACCCCGCGCTCGTCGAAATACCCAACGTAGTTCTGATGCCCCACGTGGGCAGCGGCACGGCGGAAACCAGGCTTAATATGGCCATGCTCGCCGCCGAGAACCTGCTCGCGGCCCTTCACGGGCGCAGGCCGCCCAACGTGGTCAACCCGGAAGTGTACGCCTAGTAGCGTTCCAACTATGTCCCTGATTAAGGATTACGTCGGGCGGGAAATTCGTCTTACCGAGGAACGTTGGCGCCATATTCAAGAGCACCCCGAAATGTCTGATATGAGATCGGCGGTGGAGGAAACCTTGCGCGCGCCGGAAGTCGTTGTACAATCTTTGAGTGATTCCGAGGTGAGGCTGTATTACCGCTACTATCCCAACACGATGGTCTCGGGTAAATACCTCTGCGGCGGTGGTGAAGGCTCCGGCCGAAGACGCCTTTGTGGGGACAGCCTACCTCACCGACCGCGTGAAGAAAGGCGACGTCTTATGGCGAAGAAAACCGTGAAGATGTGGTTTGACCCCGAAGCCGACTTCCTGGAGGTCATCTTCGACCAAAAGCCGGGTTATTTTCGTGCGACCGAGAACGACCAGGTAATGGAAAAAGTCGACGAGCAAGGGAACGTCATAGGCTTTTCGGTGCTTCGCGTCAGCTTCTTAAAGAAAGCCCCCCTTGAAGTCTCCTTGAGCTAGCCGGCCCGGCCATCTCGTGCCGGGCCCCTCAGCTCGGCAGGATCGCCCTGCCGCGACACAATCGCCATGGCCACCCGATCGGCGACTCTCGCCAAGCCCTCTTACGCCAAAGGTAAACAGCTCGCCCAGCAGATTTTCCTCGAGACCATGGCGACGATCGACGTTCGCCACGCCATGCTGACGAAGGTCAAGCGCGAGGGCGGAACGCTGGTGTCGGGCGACGCGTCGGTTCCTCTTCTGCGGCGGCCGCGCGTCATCGCGCTCGGGAAGGCTGCGACGCGCATGGCCGCGACGCTCGACGAGATTCTGGGGAGCGACGTTGAAGCCGGCGTGGTCGTGGCGCCAGCCGAGCCGGAAAAGAAGCTCGATCAATTCCGGTATTTGGCCGGAGCAGCGTTGGAACTTGTCTCCGGGCTCACAGGCGACGACCTCGTAATCTTCCTCGTGTCGGGCGGAGGCTCGGCGCTGTTCGAAAAGCCGCTTGATCCGGCCATCGCACTGGCTGATCTGGCCGAGTTCAATCGAGTGCTGGTCACGGGTGGCCTGCCCATCGAGCAGATCAACGTCCTGCGCAAGCACCTCTCCGCGGTCAAAGGCGGCCAGCTTGCCATCCAGGCTTACCCGGCGAGCCAAGTGACGATTTTCGTTTCAGACGTCCCCGAGGACCTGCCCTCTATGGTTGCTTCAGGCCCGACCATGCCCGATGAGTCCACCTCCGAGCAGTGCTACTCGATCGCCGAGCAGGGCGGCCTCGCGAGCAAGTTCCCCGCCAGCATCCGAAAACACTTCGCCGGGCGCACTCTCGAAGAAACTCCCAAGCCGGGGGACTCGAGGTTCGAAAATTCGCGCTATTATTGCCTGCTCTCGAATCGGGACGCGGTCGAAGCCGCGCGAGCCTGCGCCGATCAACTGGGATTCAGGTCCGAAGTCGATCGAGGCGACTGGGACCGAGACTACCAGGAGGTGGCCAGAGGCAACCTGGCAGCCCTCGACCGGCTGGCGCAAGCGTCGGGCGGGCAGCCGGTTTGCCTGGTGGTTGGAGGCGAAGTCATCTGCCCCGTGACGGGACCGGGAACCGGCGGCCGCAATCAGGCGCTCGCGCTCTACGCGGCGCAACAGATTCAGGGCCAGAGGCGAGTCGTCTTGAGCGCGGGCACCGACGGTCGCGACGGCAACAGCCCCGTCAGCGGCGCGGTGGCTGACGGCGCAACTGCGACGCGCGCCCGCGCCCTCGGCCTTGACCCGGCGCGCTTTCTCGCCGCGAGCGACTCCTATCACTTCTTTCGCGCGCTCGGCGATACGATAGAGACCGGATTCACGGACAACAACGTCCGCGACGTGCGATTGTGGCTGGACTTCGGTAGCGCCGCCCTTTAGTTTTTGGCCGTTGTTAATTCAGTTCTGGGATGATATGTGAGGCGCCATGTCGAAACTCCGACTAGTCGCACTGGTCCGGCCAGGCGAAGTTTATCCTGACGGCACTTGGAAGACTCGACGAGAGTTCTTAGACTTCGTCGTTGATGGACAATCGTTATTTAAGGAGCTTGTAAGGACCAAGGGCACCGACCTCGTGTCCACCCTTTGGTTGGACAAGAAAAGTGTGGAAGCCTCGGTGCGTGCCGCGCAAACGCTAATGCTCCTCCGCCCGTCCGAGTTGCCTACGGGAAGATGCCCTATCTTCATATGCCCGGAATGCGGTGATTTTGGATGCGGCGCGGTGACAGCGGTGATCGAGCGTGACCAAACAGGGTACAGGTGGAGGGACTTCGTTCTTGAGAGCGACTACGAAGACCACCCGGTTGCTGAATACAACGACGTGGGACCGTTCTCATTTGACGCAACTGATTACGAGCCCACTTTGCAGGGTGCCATAGAGACCCTCCGTACCCTACAGTGAGCCGGGACCTGGTATACGGGGGGTGGACCCGAACCTTTGAGGAGGTATCTCATGGCGCAATCCATCGGCTTTATCGGTCTCGGCATCATGGGCCAGCCCATGGCCCTGAACCTGGTCAAAGCAGGATACAAAGTCACGGCGTTCAACCGTACTCGCGGCAAGGCCGAAGCGATCGAGAAGGCAGGCGCGGCGGTTGTCGCCAGCCCCGCCGAGGCCGCGCGTCACGCTGACGTCGTTTACATCATCGTGAGCGACACGGCGGCGGTCGAGGAAGTGGTCACGGGCAAAGGCGGAATTCTTGAGACTCTTCGCTCCGGCGCCATCGTGATCGATTCGAGCACCATCAGTCCCGGCGTCAGCCGCAAGCTCGCCTGCATGAGCGCGGGCAAGGGAGCGAGCTGGCTGGACGCTCCGGTCACGGGAAGCAAACACGGCGCGGAAAAAGGCGAGCTGACGTTTATGATCGGCGGCGACCGCGACGTCCTCGACCGCGCGATGCCTGTTCTCCAGGCCCTGGGGAAGAAACACATTTACTGCGGGGCGCACGGCTCGGGACTTTCGGCGAAGCTGGCGCAGAACGTCATCCAGTCGACGATGGTCGAGATTTTCTGCGAAGGTCTGGTGCTCGCAACCAAGGCCGGCGTGCGGCCGGAAACCATGATGGAGATCATCCAAGGGAGCATGGCGCGCGCCACGCTGACCGACTTCAAGGCGCCGTTCATCTTCAGGGGAGACTTCACTCCCTATTTCCCCTTGAAGCTGATGCACAAGGACCTGGAGCTCGCCATGGAAGCGGCCTATGCACAGAACGTCCCAATGCCCACGGCCGCCGCGGTGAAGGAGGTCTACGGGACCGCCAAAGCGCAGGGCAAAGGCGACCTGGATTATGCGGCGGTGGTCACTTTTCTTGAAGAGACGGCTGGCGTCAAGGTGCGGACGAGCTGATGTCCGAACTGCTTCCCCCGGAAACGCTGACGCGCGACGCAGGCATCCGGCCGTGCTTCGACCTCGCCGCTCCCAGTCCCATCCTGGGCAAGACGGCCTTCTTGCGTCTCCCGCTCGCCGATGGTTGGAAGTATGAAGCCGGCCCGGCCGAAATGCGCGCCGAACGCAACCTCATTCTTCGCGATCAAATGTGGGTGACGCGGGGCAAAGCGCAATTCGTCGCGGTGCATAGCAGCGGGGCGCGATTCGAGATCAGCTTGCGTGTGAAGCCCTGGAAGTCGTCAGCGGGCTCCGACTCCACCCGCCCATCCTCCAAGCAAACCCTGCACAGAGCGGAGGACGAGCGCAAGGCCTCCAATTCGGTTCTTGGAAGGTTGCGCCTGGCTGCGCGGCCCGGTTCTGAAAAACGGCTCATCATTCGATGTCAGCGGACGGAACGGGAGATTGAAATCCGCTGGAGCACGGCCCGGGGCACTTCAGTCACAAAGCGAACCGAGGCGGGCGATGATCTCAAACACCTCATGGCCGCCTGCCAATGCCACTGAATCAGTAGATTCCTCTCACAAACCCGCCGTCCACGGCGACAGAAACGCCCGTAATGTAGCTTGCGCGCTCGGAGGCCAGAAACACCACCAGGTTAGCGAACTCTTCCGGCGTGCCGAGACGTCCCATGGGAATCTGGCTCGCCCATCGAGCGCGGATCTGGTGGGGCTCGACGCCTTGTGCCGCCGCGAGCTTCGACGCCAGTTCATCCAGCCTGGCCGTCAGCGTGTAACCGGGGCACACGTTGTTGACCAGCACGTTGTCTTTGGCGTATTCGTTCGAGAGGCTCTTCACCAACCCGCTCACCGCCGCGCGCACCGCGTTTGAAAGGATCAGGCCGTCGATGGGCTGCTTCACGCTTACCGAGGTGATGGTAATCAGCCTGCCCCATCTTTGCTTCTGCATCACGGGCAGGACTTCACGCGCGAAGTAAAGCGTGCTCATGAGATTCAGGTTGACACCGGCCTGCCAGTCCTCGACGGTAGTCTCGGAAAACGCCTTCGAGGGCGGGCCGCCGGCGTTGGTCACGCAGATGTCCACGTGTCCGAAGCGTTCCCGCGTTTGATTGACGAAGCGGCGGACCTCGTCGTAAACGGTCACGTCCACCGGCGCGGCCAGGACTTGGGCGCCGGTTGCTTCGCGAATCTCTTCCGCGGCCGCCTCAAGCGTGGACCGCGTCCGCGCGCAGACGGCGAGCCTAGCGCCTTCTCTCGCGAGTCCCACGGCCACGGCGCGCCCCAGACCTTCACTCGATGCAGCTACAATAGCCACGCGGCCTTTCAAGCCCAAGTCCATGGATTCCCTCCGGTCCGACCGGCTCATCGGGAAGGAGGCATTTTACACGCAACGCCGGGCGGGACGGAGATAGAATAGCCTGGCAGAGCGGGAATG
>QHZK01000402.1 GCA_003224635.1 Acidobacteriota bacterium
CTGGGAGCAGTAGCTGGAGCCGGAGTGCACCGTCTGCCAGTTGACGCCGCCCGCCGCCTGGACGCGCACGACGGCGCCGATGCCGTCCTTGTTCGAGCGGGTCCCGACAGTTCGGATGCGGATGGCGTTGTTCTCAGCGCCGCCCACGTTGTGGAAGAGATACGCCGGGCCGCCGTTCGTAGTCAAAAGGATATCGGGAGCGCCGTCGTTGTCGATATCGGCGTACGCCGCGCCGCGCGCCACGAACCGCTGCGTGAATCCCACCGAGCGGCTCACGTCCTCAAAGCGGCTTCGGCCTTCGTTGTGGAAGGCGAGCGGACTCTCGGTGTAGCTCACCTGGGGTTGAATGCGGCCGATGTCAGGCTCGATGTGCCCGTTCGCGACGAAGAGGTCTTCGAGGCCGTCCAGGTCGTAGTCGAAGAAGAAAAGGCCGAAAGAGAGCGAGAGGAGGCTCGAGCGACCGACGCTGGAAGACGGGGCGATGTCGATGAAGAAGCCGTTCTTTTCGTTGTGATAAAGGCCCAGCATCTGGTTCGAGAAATTTCCTATCGCCAGGCTGGGGAAGCCCGAGCGGTCGAAATCCGCCTCGTCGATGCCCATCGCTCCCCGCGCGATGCCGTCTTCGCTGAAGGCGATGCCGGCCTGGACGGCCTGCTCCTTGAACGTCCCGTTGCGGTTGTTGTGATAGAGCTTGTTGGGCTGGGTGTCATTCGAGACGGCGACGTCGGGCCAGCCGTCCCGATCGTAGTCGATGATCGCAACGCCGAGCGACTTGCCGGTGATGTCGTAAATGCCGGCCTTCTCGGTGACGTCTTCAAACCGCCCATTGCCTAGATTGTGGAACAGCCGGCACGTGTCACCCTTGTAGACCTCGGGCGTACAGTAGGACTTGTGCTGGCCGTCGAGCGAGCAGTAGATGTCGTCCTTCTCGGACCACTTCGCATAATTGGTGACGAAAAGGTCGAGCTTGCCGTCTTTGTCGTAGTCCACCCAGGCGGCGCTGGCGCCAAAGCCGGTGTTGTTGACGCCGGCCGGCCTGGTAACGTCTTTGAACGCGCCGTTGCGCTCGTTGTGGAAGAGGCGCGCTTCGCCGAGGCCCGTGACGTAAATATCATCCCAGCCGTCGTTGTCGTAATCGCCGACGGCGACGCCCATGCCGTAGATCTCGACCCCGAGCCCGGACTTTGCGGTGACGTCGGTGAAGGTGCCGTTGCCGTTGTTGTGGTAGAGCTTCAGCGTCGTGTGCTTACGGACGTGGCCGGGAAAGTCCTTGCCGTTCACAAGCAGAATGTCTGGCTTGCCGTCGTTATCGTAGTCGATGAACGCGCAGCCCGCGCCCATGGTCTCGGGCAGGTATTTCTTTCCAAAGGCGCCGGTGTTGTGAACGAAATGGATCCCGGCTTGGCGGGTCACGTCGACAAAATGCACGGGAGCGTGCTCGGGGGCGGCCGCCGCAACCCACGACGCTGCGTGGCGCAGCACCAAGCCCGCGCCGAGGATCGTCAGCGTAACGCCAAGGACTCGGGGAAGGGAAACGCGGCGGATGTTTCTCGTCTTTCTCACCGCGACGCCGGTCCTCCAGCCGCGTGTGGCTGTAGCGGCGGTCGAAGCCTGCCCTGGAAGGGACCGCCGATCCTGGTTGGTCCCTCTTTTCGGCGCTCATAGATCGCCGCTACAGCGGGACCAACTGGCACGGACACGTGCTCGTGGATGGGCTGGGCTTCGTTGTTGTCCGCCGGGTGCGCCAGCTTGTACGGTCCGGTGATGGCCCGCGAGGCTTCGTCGGCTTTGAACCGCAGATACAATTTCTCCTCGCGCGCCGCCAGCTCATCGTTCCCCAGCCCGCGATAACCCAACATCAGGTTGTAGTGAGCTTCGAGGTCCTCGGGGTCAACACTCAACGTGCGCTCGTATTCTGCCACTGCTTCGCGATACTTCCGCTGCAGAAAGAGCATCCTGCCCATCTGGTTCCTGTTGACGCGATCGTTCGGGTAACGCGCCGCAGCCAGCGCGAACTGACGGTAGGCGTCAGGGTAGTTTCCGTCGGCCTTGAGGGCGAGGCCGTAGAAGTAATGGGCGCTCGCGAGATCGGGATTGATCTCGAGGGCCTTCTCGAGCACGGGCTTCGCGGCATCCGTGTTCCCTTCCTGCACCCGCGCGCGGGCGACATTCACCCACCCGTCGGCGTATTTCGGATCGAGCTTCGTGACGGTTCTAAAGGCGCGCTCGGCTCCCTTCAGGTCGCCTTGCAGGAGCAGTCCGATCCCATAGTCGTTCCAGCGCTCGCGGTCCTTGGGATCGAGCGTCAGCGTCTCCGTGAACGGCGCCGAATCATTCTCCACCAAGGGCGCCACCACGGGGATGGTCACACTGTTTTGCCCGATCACCACGATGGGCAGATCAGGAATCCGTTTGAACTCGGCCGAGACCTGCGAGAGGTCGCCGGTGAAGACCCAATGCCGGTCGTCATAGTCCTTGGTTACCGCGGGTGGTTGACCAGAATCGAGCTGTGGCTTGCTCGAAGCTTCGGGGACGCCGGCAAAGGAGAACTGCGTGTTCCACCAACTGAACTTGCGATAGTTCAGCTTGGCGGTGAGCGTAATCGAGTCGCCGCAGTCTGAGGGCACCTTCAACCGGAAGTGAACCGTATCCGCGGCGCCGGGAGGAATCAGGTGAGCGTACATGGTGGCGCGCGCTGCCCAGGCGTTGCGCTTGTTGATCGCGTTGCCATGCCCATCGAGCAGCAGCGAGCGGTAGAAATGGGCGCCGGGTTCGACGGGGCCTTTGCCGTCATCGGTCGCTTCGCCGCTCCAGAAGATCACGCGGCCATTGCTCGCGCGCGCCTGGAGCTCGAGCCAGCAGTCAAACGCGTCCACCGTGCCGCCCGGGAAAAAGTGTCCAAGGTTGCGCGTGCGCACGACCACTTCCACGCGCACCGTCTCACCGCGCTCGAGTCTCGCGGCCACGCGACCCAGGGGCGCCATGAGTTTCGCCGGGGGACCCACCGCAACGGGCGCTCCCGCAAGCCCCGCCGAAGACTCCTCGCCGACCGCAAACGTGCTCGCGACCTGCGGCGTCTCCTGCGAGCGGGCGGGGCCGCCCTCCTTGACTTCACCTTGGGGTTCCTCCGCCAGCGCGAAAATATCCACGCTGAGCGCGCCCTTCAAGAACTTCTCCACTTCCTCAACCTGCTCGAGGTCCCCGTACGACGTTGGGACGGCGGTGTTCGCCGCCGCAAAACGGTGGGAGTGGACAAAGCCCTTGATGTTGCCGAAATCTCCGGAGCGGACCAGCGGCATGTGGCAGTCCACGCAGTTCTGCGGCTTCGGCGGGTAGTAGAACGATCTCGCGCCCTGGCCCGACACGCCGCTCGCCTGCCAGTTGTCATAGTCGTTGAAGCCGCGAATCCAACGATAATGGTTCACGGGAACATCCAGGTGCACCTTGTGGCAGGCCGAGCAGAACTGCGGGACTTGGTCCGGCAGCCGGTGAAAGGGTTTCAGGAAGGCGTTGCGATGCGGCTTGGGATTGAGCCTTACATCGTAGTCGTGCAAGAAACGAAGCAAAGGGTTGTTGCTCTCCGCCAGCTCCGCGAGCTTCGGGTATTCAAAGGTGATTCCTCCCTGCCCCATGGAGCTGTCGACGTGCACGATGGCGTGGCAGGACATGCAGCCCAGCCCGTTCTGCCCGGCGCGCGTGTTCTCGATGTCGCGGATCGGGAACTTCTGCATCTGGTTGGCGATCGAGAG
>QHZK01000380.1 GCA_003224635.1 Acidobacteriota bacterium
ATGCTCGACATGAAGCGCATCTGCCAGACGATCGCGCGGGCGCGTCCCAAGGCGAAGTTTACGCTGGAAATGATCACTCGGAATCCCCTCAAGATCCCTTGCCTGTCGGAGCGCTACTGGGCAACCTTTCCGGATCGCCGCGGCGAGTGCCTGGCGCGCACGCTGAGCCTGGTGCGCGCCCACAAGCCCGAGCGACCCCTGCCGCGTCCTGACGCCTTCGACCCTGCCGTCCGACTGCGCCTCGAAGAGGACAACGTCCGGCAGTGCCTGGCGTACGCCAGTGAGCAACTCGGCTTTCAGCCATCAGCTATCAGCCGTCAGCTATCAGCCATCAGCTTTCAGCAAAGAGTCCGCGCACTCTTCGGGGCTCCCTGATGGCTGACTGCTGATAGCTGATAGCTGACGGCTACTTCAACACCAATCGTTGATAGCTCGAAGGATTCCCGAACTGCGCGGGGAAGAGTCGGTCCCCCTTGAAGCCGAAGGTGATGTGATCGCTCTCCTCATCGCTTTCACTGCTCCCCGGCGGAGGTGGGAACGCTTTTCGCGCTCCAAAGCTCAAGCCAATTTCGTAACCGGCCCGGAATTTGCCGCCGTCGAAATAAGAGACCGGGATGGCGATGTCGCCGGAAAATCCCGTGTTTGTTTTCTTCCACGCCGTCCTGATTTCCTTGGCGTAGTCGCGTGGGTGGGGCCGCGGCGGGAGATAGTCTTCTTCTGAGAAAAGGCTCGGCGCGACGCCCGCGAAATTGCCAGGGCTGAAGAGGATATGATACTCGTCGCCGTCGGCGCTCTGGCGCGCAAAATTTTTGCGGAAGGCGGTCTCTAGCGTCAGGCGAAAAAAATCTCCCTTGTCGATGTCGCGCCCGGTGAAAGGCTGATAGAGCTCAGGATCGGTCACGTCGACGCCCACATAGAAATTATGGTCATCCCACCCCAAGGCGACGCGGGCGGAAAACTGACTGGGTCCTTTCCAGATTTTGGGGTCGGAACGCAGCGTAGAAGCGTCAGTCAACGCGTAGACTTTGCCGCCCTGCCACTTCGCAAAGTCGCCGTCGAGCTTGGGCGTCGAGGCTACGTGCAGCGCCTCGAGCACGTCGTAGTCTTCGCGCCACAGGAGCTTGCCGTCCAGCAGGCGCCGGAACGCCGGATCAGCTTCCACCTGGGCCAAGCGGTCGCGCGTTTTCGACGCGAACGGAGAAATCTCGGGCAGAAGCTTTTGGAAACGCTGGCCCTGAAGCGGCCGAAGCGCCGCGTCGAGCGCAGTGATACGAGCCTTGACCCGGGTGACGTCGATGGGTTTGCGGGTCTCGACAAAGATCGGCTTGAAGATGTTTTCCTGCCACCAGTAATCGCCGTAAGTCTGGAGGTACGCGGAAAGCAGCTTGCTCGCGTCCTTCCCGTATTGATCGAGGACGGCCTTACGCTCGGCGCCCTCCGGGTCGTAAGCCGCCGGATTCCACAAATAGTCGGCGACGGTCTCGAGCGGAATCATCGAGGCATGCGCCTGGTTCATCGGGTTCGAGACGAGCCCCCGGACGGCTTCCGCCAGCTCCGGATCGCGGCCGCGCATCGGGCCCAGGTTCAGCCGCCAGGGAATGCCGTCGTTCACGGGGAAGTTGTCCCACACCAGGGGCTTGCGATGAAGCAGCCTGCCCCACTCTTCGGCCTGCGCCACGGTGATCCGCGGCGAGACCACCTTGGTCCCGGTCCACACGAGGTCTACGTTGGGATCGACGCCCTCGCCCAATTCGCGGATGTAATCGCGGCTGCCCCAGTCGTTGGTATAGACGGTCGGCGTCACGGTCAGGCGATTGTGCGGCGACAGCGAGGCGAGGTGGCGATAGAGCTTGTTGATGACGTACGCGTGCGCCTGCGCGAGGGTTGAGAAACGGGACCGGTCCTCGGGATGCTCGAGGTCCGGCGGTACGTCGTCGAGGAAAAGCGCGAAGCAGGAAACGCCCAATTGGCCCACGCTCGCGAGCTTTGAGGTGAGCTTCGCGAAATCGGCGTCGCTCGAATACGTCATGGAAAGGCCGGGGCTGATGGCAAAACAGAAGTCCACGAAGTTGGCGCGGGCCGCTTTCACCAGCTCACCCAATTCGTTCATCCGCTCGGCCGGATAAGGCTCGCCCCAGAGCTTGCGGTGGTAGGGGTCGTCCTTGGGAGCGTAGTAATAGACGTTCACGCGGCGCTCGCCCTCGAAGCGCAGCAAGTCGAGGCGGTCCTGGTGGCTCCAGGGCGCGCCGTAGAACCCTTCCACGATGCCGCGTATCTTGAACGACGGAAAATCTGCCAGCTCGACGCTCGTGCCTCCTCTCCCCGTGCGAAGGGTTTTGGGGCGGGGGATGAGTCCCGTGGCGAGACTCGAAGGCCACACGCGAGCGAGGTCCGCGACGCGGAGAAGCGCGTTGTGGAAGCCCTCGGGCGTTGCCGCCGTGGCGCGAACCCGGCGCGGCTTGGACGATCGGCTGCTGTAGGTCACGGCCAGGATGTAACCCTGGGAAGCCAATTCGGGCGTCAATCTCGCTGCCGCCGGTCCGGCGGCGCGCTTCAGGACGCTGAGGAACGAGCTCGCGCCGCCGGTGGCCTCGACCAGTTCGATCAGCATCGTGATGCGCTGCGCGGCGGCCTGGCGCGGGCTCGCAAGCGTTACCAGTTCGGCGTCGTTCTCGGCGGCTTCCTGGCGGAGCTGGGCGCTCAGCCTCGGGTCGAGGCCGGGAGGCACCACCACGCCCCACCTCGCGCGGGCAGAAAACCCAGGTCGCGTCACAGCGAGAATCAGGATCAATGACAGCCGAGAGACTTTCATGGATTTAGCCTTGTCCTCGAAGAAGCCTTTTGTAGAGGAGTGGCAAGTGACCAGTGGCAAGCAAAAATGCGTGTACTCGCCACTGGCCACTAATCACTCGCCACTGTTCTTGGTCTAGGGTCCTGGGAGTTTGGACTGACCACTCGGGTGGGAAGTGACTCCAGCCTGGCCTGCCAGTAGCCTGGTCAGCGTTGCTGCCAGACCATCTACTGCGCCGCCCCCTCCTAGGACCAGGATCTGCGGCACGAACTGGGCGCCCTTGTCGGCGAGCACGGTAGCAACGTTGACGAGTGCGGTGCTGGCCGATCCAATCGCCTCGTTCTGCGCCTTAAACCCTTCGGCCTTGGCGACCCCCTGGGCCCGGATCACATCGGCTTCCGCCGTGCCGGTTTGTTTGATGAACTCCGATTCGCCGCGGGCCTGCTCGACTCGAGCGTCGGCGTTGTTCTTGTTGATTTCGATGCCGATCGACGACTTGGCCAGGTCTCTCTGCATCTCCGCCTTGCCCGTCGTAGCCTCCGTCGCCACTCGCTGTTCCTGCGCCTTTTGCTGCATCTTGAAGGTCTCGATCTCCTGGTTGGCGATTTCGCGCTTGGTCAGCACGCCCACGAGTTCCTGCGGAAGGATGACATCCTGAATGTAGACCCCTTTGGTTTCGACTTCATATTCCGCCAGTTGCTGGAGGATGTGCTGCATCGCCTCCTCCTGGACCGTTTGGCGGCTCTGGATGAATTTCACCGCTTCCATGCCACCCAGCTTGTCGCGGAACAGATTGCCTACCGCAGCCTGAAGGACTTCGTTGACCAGGTTCAACATGCTGCCGACCATGGAAATGACCCGTGGCGCTTTGGTGTCAGGCACGTGGATCAGGACCTGAAGGTCGATAGTGAAGATGAAGCCTTCGCGGCTCTTGGCGACGATGGGTTCGAGTCTCGCATCCAGGCCGTGGGCGCCGGTGACGCCCTGTGACCAGTCCAACTTGAGGATCGAGGTGGGAACGATTTCTGCCTGGTAGATGCGAGGATTGATGGGGTACTTGCCGGTCCGGAGGGGTTCCTCCCAGATCCCACGGTGACCGGGCTTCACCAGGCTGCCAAACTTGAATTCGGCGCCCGAGGTGTCTTCCGTAGGCAAACCAACATAAGACTTGATGACCGCGACTTGGCCTTGCTCGACGACGAGCATCGGCACCTGCTCAACCTGGACCAGAAAGGGGTTGAGGTTATAAGCGCCGTAGAGCAAGGGGTCATGCTGCAGGCCAATCTTGCCTCCCTTGTCCAGAAACGCCTGAAAATCCTGATAGGACTTGTGCTGGTCGTTCTTGCTCCCAAGGATGGTCTCGATGAGCTGTGGGTTGGCGACCGGCGCTCCACCCT
>QHZK01000381.1 GCA_003224635.1 Acidobacteriota bacterium
CGCGTCATGCAGGTATTTGGGCAGCCAGAAGATGTAGAACCACCAGATGGGATCGGTCAGCGAACGGCCAAGAACGATCCCCCAGACGTTCGACTGTTTGAGCAAAGGCAGCCAGCGGGCGGCCCCCTTCCGGGGCGGGGCGCTGGCGGTCTCTCGGCCCGCTTGAATCAATCTGCGCTCCTCGTCGCTGACCCTGGGATGGCTGTCGAGCGGGTGGTAGATGTTGGTCCAGAGAATGAGCCAGAGGAATCCTAGCAGCCCCGAGGTTAGAAAGGCGAAGCGCCAGCCAAAGTGAATCGCCAAAAAGGCGGCGAAGTAGGGAGCCAGAAATCCTCCGACGCTCGAGCCGCTGTCGAAAATGGCGACCGCCACTCCACGCTCCCGGGCGGGAAACCATTCCGCCACGGTTTTGCTGGCGCCCGGCCAGTTGAATCCTTCGCCCATTCCCAGCATGAAACGGAAAATGCTGAATGACAGTACAGAATTCGCCAGGGCGGGCAGCGTGCTCGAAACGGACCACCAGACCATGGCGAGGATGAGTCCCAGCCGGGTGCCGATGACGTCGATGATCATGCCGCCCACCAGCCACATGACGGCGTACGCGACCTGGAACCAGAAGACGATGTGCGAATAGTCGACGTCGCTTAAGCGAAACTGATGGCCGTGGCGGGTTATGACAATGAACGGGGCGAGAACGGAGAGCGTCTGGCGATCGATGTAGTTGATCACCGTCGAGCAGAACAGCGTCCAGACAATCCACCAGCGCAGATGTTTCAGCGGCTTCGCCACATGAGCTCCCTGTCTTCAGCCATACGATGACGATGACCCGCAACTTACCACAGCCTGAATGCTTTCGGCCTGGAGAATTTTGAGCGCCTCGCTCTCTGCCCGGCGGGGCGACGCGCAACGGACAACTGACAACTGACAACGAACCAAGCATGGTTTACAATCGCGGGTCTGTTAGCTGTCAGGTTTCAGCCGTCAGCTATCAGCAGCTAACAGCGTCGGGCCTTCAGCAAGACCGATGCCCGCTGCCGATTGCTGAAGGCTGAGAGCTGATGGCTGAAGACTGAGGAAATCCACCACGGAATCGGAGGTAACTTCGCACATGAAGAGACGCGAATTCGTGACTTCTTCGCTCGCGGCGTCGGCAATGGCCGGTCTGGGATCCACGGGCGAGGCCGCGGGCGGAAGCGGCGGCGGCGACCCGGCGCCCGAATACTATCAACTGATGGTCTGGCGGCTTCGCCGCGGGCCGCAGGTCAAGCTGACGGATGATTTCCTTCGCGACGCTGCACTGCCGGCGATGGGACGGCTGGGCGTGGGGCCGGTGGGAGTCTTCAATACGATGATCGGCCCCGACAGCCCGACGGTCTATGTGCTTGTCCCCTCACCGTCGCTTGAAGCTGTGGCGACGCTGCCCCAGCGCCTGTTCGCGGACCCGGAGTTCCTCAAGGCGGGCGCCGCGTATATCAACGCGCCCGCGACCGAGCCGGGGTACGTCCGCCTGGAGACCTCTTTGCTCGCCGCCTTCACGGGCATGCCGAAGCTCGAAGTCCCCCCCGCGACCGTTGAGCGCGCGCCCCGCATCTTGGAGCTGCGCATTTATGAGAGCCACAGCAAGAAGGCCAATCTGACGAAGATCAAGATGTTCAACGAGGGCGAGATCGCGATTTTCCGGCGCACGGGCCTGCGGCCGGTATTCTTTGGGGAGACGCTGATCGGCTCTCGCTTGCCCAACCTGACTTACATGCTTACGTTTGACAGCATCGAGCAGCGCGACAGGAACTGGAGCGCGTTTGTGGCCGATCCGGAGTGGAAAAAGCTGAGCGCCACTCCGGGCTACACCGACGCGGAGACGGTGTCGAACATCAGTAACGTGTTACTGAGCCCGGCGCCGTATTCGCAAATTTAACGGGTTGCTGAAAGGTCCGCCAGCCTGTCATTCTGAGGAGCCGAAGGCGGTCCTGAACGAAGTGAAGGAAGAATCTCGCAGTGCCGAATTTTCAGAGCGAGATTCTTCGAGGCTTGTTTCGGCAACCTGTTAGGCGTAGAGACGGCCCCGGTTGGGTCGTCCCCGGCGGAACGTCTCTGCGTGGTCTCAAGGAGAGCTGTGAATGGATCGTCGTGACGTTCTTAAACTAGCCGGCACGCTGGCAATGACCAGCTTGCCCGCGGTCCCGCTTCGGGCCCAGACGCGGCGCCCCAAGAAAGTCATCGTCGCGGGCGGCGGGATCGGCGGACTTTGCTGCGGCTACGAGCTCATGAAGCGCGGGCACGAAGTGGTGGTCCTCGAGGCCTCGGGACGGACGGGCGGCCACGTGCGTACGATTCACGATCCTCTGGCGGACGGGCTTTATGCGGACGTGGGCGCCGAGCACTTCACCAAGCCGGGCTACGACCTCTATTGGGGATACGTGCGCGAGTTCAACCTGACGCCGCTCGACTATCCGCGCCGCGAGCGCATCCTACGCTTTATTCGTGGCAAGATGCGCACGGACGAGGAACTGGCCGATCCCAAAGTGCTGGCAGGGTTCGGGTTGAACCAGCGTGAGATCGACTACCTCGCCCGCCACCCGTGGTGGGACTTCGCGTCGCTCTATTTGAAGCCTTATGTGGAGAGCTTCCGTGATGAGTATCGGCCCTACGACGCCGGCCTCGACCACCTGGACCAAGTGACGTTCACCGATTTGCTGAAGAAGGACGGCGCCTCGGCCGCCGCGATCGAACTCATCGGCAGTCCGGGTTCGGCGCTGCACGTCATCTGGCACGCGGCTATTCTGAAGCTGCGCGGGGTTCCCCTGTGGCCTCCTCACGTCTTTCGCATTAAGGGTGGAAACCAGGTGATGCCTGACACCTTCGCCACTAAACTGGGCGAGCGCGTCCGCCTCGGCTGCCCGGTCGCAGGCATCGAGCGCGGCGAGACCGGGGTGCGCGTCCGCTACCGCGAGTTTGGCCGCGAAACGCAGCAAGACGCGGACTACCTGGTCTGTGCGATGTCCGCCGTCATGCTCCGGCAAATCCCCGTCGCTCCGGGGTGGCCCGAGCCCAAAGGCTACGCCATCCGCACCGTGCCCTACTATTCGCACTCGCGCGTGGTCTTCCAATCACGCTCGGCCTTCTGGAAGAAAGACGGAGTGAGTGTGAACTGGGAGGGTCCGGAAGCGAACTTGGGCGAGCTGTGGCAGACGGCGGACGAAGTGGATACGAAGCGCGCCGTGCTCCTGGGCGCCGCCGTCGCCAGCGCTTCCGCCGCCGACACCCTCGCAGCTTTCAGGAAGTATTACCCAGGAAAGTCGGATGATATCGAACAGGTCTTGATTCACAATTGGGCGCACGACCCGTGGGCGATGGCGTGCGAAACGATTGATTATCCGCCCGGCGACCTCGTGAAGCTCTGGCCCGCGCTCATGGAACCGGTCGGCCGGGTCCACTTCGTGGGTGCTTACACTGACAATCTGAACTGGGGCCAGGAAGCGGCGACGAGGTCAGCGAACCGCGTGGCGGAGGCGATTGACCAGGCGTGAGAAAGTCAGAAGTCAGAAGGCAGAAGTCAGAAGGCAGAAGGCAGAAAGAACGACACTCGACGGAATGGGTTCGCATTCGATGGATCGACGTTGCTTCCTAAGGCAGAGCGCGGCATCACTGGTGGCAACCTCAATTGTGCCGGCGTCAATCTCATCCGGCAATAGCGGCGCCGGCAGGGGCGCGGGCGAGTGGCGTTGCTACGGCGGAGACCCGGGTTGCATGCGCTATTCGCCCCTCGACCGGATCAACCGCTCGAACGTCCAGAGGCTTCGCGCCGCCTGGACCTATCACACCGGCGACAAGCGCGACCGCCCGCAGACGACCATCGAATGTACTCCCGTGGTAGCGGATGGCGTCATGTACATCACCACGGCGCTCTTGAGCGTCCGCGCCTTGGATGCAGCCACGGGACGCCTGCTCTGGAGCTTCGATCCCTTCGAAGGTTCCGAGTACGAGACTCCGCGCGGGGTCAGCCGCGGAGTTACATACTGGCAGAGCGGGCAGGATAAAAGGGTTCTTTGCACGGCACGCGCCCGCCTGATTTGTCTGGACGCCAGGACAGGCAAGCCCATTCCTTCTTTTGGCGATAAAGGTTCGGTCGATCTGACCAAGGGGCTGGGCCGCGACATTTCGTACGGCGTCACGAGCCCCGGGATCGCGTACAGGAACCTGCTTATCCTGGGGTCGGAGGTCGACGAAGGCCCGGAGCCTGCTGCGCCCGGATCCGTCCGTGCCTTTGACGTCCTGACGGGGAAAACGGCGTGGATTTTTCACACTGTCCCGCAGCCCGGTGAGTTCGGACACAATACGTGGGAGGGTGATGCCTGGAAGACCGCCGGCGGTGTGAACGATTGGGGCGGCCTGAGCCTGGACGTGAAGCGCGGCTGGATCTTTCTGGCCCTTGGTTCCGCGTCGTTTGATTTCCACGGCGGCCAGCGCCTCGGCCAGAACTTGTTCGCCAACTCGGTGGTGGCTCTCGACGCCGCGACGGGCAGGAGAATCTGGCACTACCAGATCGTGCACCACGATTTATGGGACCGCGATTTGCCGTGTCCTCCCGCCCTCGTCACCGTGAATCATAACGGTCGCAGGGTTGACGCGGTCGCCCAGGTGACGAAGTTCAGCCGCCTGTTCCTTTTGGACCGTGAAACCGGCAAGCCTCTCTTCCCAGTCGAGGAGCAGCCGGTTCCCGCCTCTGACGTGCCGGGTGAGAAGGCTTGGCCGACGCAACCCGTTGCCCTCAAGCCGCCGTCGCTGACGCGGCAGGTTTTTACCGAGGACGAGCTGACCAACATCTCTCCCGAGGCGCACGCCTACGCGCTCGAAATTTTCAAAAAGGTCCGGAGCGGAAACCCCTGGCTCCCGCCGAGCGAACAAGGGACCATCGTGTTCCCGGGCTTCGACGGGGGCATGGATTGGGGCGGCGGCTCGTTCGACCCCTCGACCGGCTGGTTCTACGTCAACACCCACGATGAGCCTTGGATACTGACTCTCGTGCCTGCCAAGGCCGGCGCCGGTTATCCGTACGCCATCACGGGATACAACCGGTTCCTCGACCAGGAAGGCTACGCGGCGATCAAGCCGCCGTGGGGTCAGTTGAGCGCGGTCGACTTGAACAGCGGCGAAATTGCCTGGCAGGTCCGCTTGGGAGAGATCAAGGAGCTGACGGCGCGCGGCATCCCGCGGACCGGCACGCAGAATATCGGCGGCTCGGTCGTCACCGCCGGCGGACTGGTTTTCATCGGCGCCACTCAGGATGAAAAGTTCCGTGCCTTCGACAAGTCAACCGGGAAGGTCCTCTGGGAGGCGCAGTTGCCGGCGGGCGGATACGCCAGTCCGTGCACTTACGAGGCCGGCGGCAAGCAGTACGTGGCCATCGCGGCGGGCGGCGGTGGCAAACCGCGCACCCGGTCGGGGGACGCCTTTGTGGCCTTCGCGCTCCCCTGAAATGCGAGGGTGAAATGCCGGTCCACATCGAAGGTCCCAGAGAGTTTGGGCACGAGCGAAAAGGCCCGCCATGTCATTCTGAGCGCAGCGAAGCGAAGAATCTCGCTCCGAACCGCCCCCTTCGCCAAATTCCTCGCTAGCCGGTCGCGCCGATATAAAAGGGGCGGCATTTATTCGCCACGACGTACACGTTCGATGTTCATGGTTACGTCTGACCCTTTCCAATCGCGGCACGTTCGCGTGAGGTCGTCGCCGCGCCAGAGTTGAGGTCTGGCTATACCGAGCGACATAAGTTGTTGCGGCGCTCTATGAGCGCCGACCGGCGGTCACAGACCGCCGCTACAGCGGAAAGCGCTATAACTTATGTCGCTCTGTTTAAATGCAGGGCGAGATTCCTCGCTCCGCTCAGAATGACATACAAGAAGCATTTTTTCGGCAGCTTGCTCACGCTGCTCGTCGTGACCGCGCTCCTGGCTCGCGCTATGCGCCTGGTTGGCGTCGGCCTGACCGCGCAGTCTTCCAACCAGCCGCCTTCCAAGCGAGCGGTCGAACAACCGGCCAGGGCGCAGCCCATTCCGTTCAGTCACAAGCTGCACACGCGATTCGTACAGCGTTGCGAGGATTGTCACGCGATGCCCGATCCAGGCTGGGATATGACCTATCCGGCCGAGGCAAAATGCATGGAATGCCACGCCACCATCAAAAACGGCAGTCCGGCGGTCGTCAAGCTTGCCGAGTATTGGAAAGAGCAGAAGCCTGTCCCTTGGGTGCAAATCTACAAGGTCCCTGATTACGTATTTTTCTCGCACAAGGTCCACTGGAAGAAGGCGGGGATCGCTTGCGAAGTCTGCCACGGCTCCGTAACGGAGCGC
>QHZK01000382.1 GCA_003224635.1 Acidobacteriota bacterium
TACCGGGGAGATTACGAGCAAGCCAGCGCGCTGGCCACGAAGTACCTGGAGGCTCACCCGGAAGACCCGGCGGCCCGGATTCTGCTGGCGCGGACCGAGATCGCGCGCGGCCAGTACGAGCCCGCCTACCAGGCCCTTCGCAAGGCTCTCGACTTGGACCCGGTCAACATCGACGCGCTGTACTACCTGGAACGAGTGTGCACGATCCTTTCTCAGATCGAATTCCGCCGCCTGGTGGGGACGGCGCCCGACTCATTCCGCGCCCACCAATTGATGGCCGAGTCGTACCTGGCCCAGCACAACCAGGGCGAGGCTGAGCGAGAGTATCAGGCCGCATTGAAGGCTGACCCCGCATCGGACAAGAAAAAGTCGGTCGAGATTCTTGACGCTCTGGGCGAGCTCAAGAGGTCAGAGTTCAAGTTTGATGCCGCCCTCGATTATTACGCGCGCGCCTCGAAGCTGGCCCCTCAGGACTACACCAGCGCCTACGGCTCCGGCGCCTGCCACCTGTATCAACAGAATCCGCAGCGCGCCATCGAGAGCTTCCGCCGGGCGCTGCGGGCGGACCCAAACTCCTCCGCCGCTCGTCTGGCCTTGGGCGACGCTCTGTTGCGCACCAATCAGGCCGCTGCGGCGGTCACGGAATTGAAGGCGGCCGTGGCGCTCAACGCCGAGATGCGGCAGGCCTATACGCTGCTCGCGCGCGCGCATCAGAAGCTGGGCCAGACTCGTGAAGCAGAGCAGGCTCTGCAGAAGGAGCAAGAGCTGGCGCAACAGGAGGCGAGAACGCGGGAGACAATCCTGGGTTCCGGCCTGGATTCCGGCGAAGGGCTTTCAGAACCACAGCCGACACGTGTTGGCAAGCCACTTCCTCCCGAGCTCTGACGCTGCTGTGGCGGCGAACGAAGCCTGTCCTTTAAGGGTTCGCCGGTCGGCGATCACAATTAGCAAGTCAGGACCGTAAATGTAATTGGAAGAAATAATTATGAGCGTTCTCGAATTCTGTAGCCGCGTCGCAATTAGTGGGATTCTACTCTGCACGGTCTCGCTCCCTGCGACTGGCCAGGCCCAGGGCCAGTCTACTCTGACAGAAGCCGAGATGGCAGCTGGACCGTGCCAGGGAATTGTTGATGATTTGAAATCCGGCAGATACGTCAAGGACCAAGCCATTCTTCGCTGCGTGGAAGCTTTCTTTAACTCTGGTGGCAGCGCTTCCGCAGTCCGATTTATTCGTGACTTACAGCCTCTATTGAGCGATCGGCCAAAGTTGCGAGCCCAAATGTTGGCTCGCGAAGGATCGTTTTGGATTGGCTCGGGAAACTTTAACGAGGCCGCTGCCTCCTTCCAATCTTCGCTCGAGATTCTCGAGCCTGTGCATCTGGAAGTTGACCTGCTACGGTTGAGCACTTTGGTGGAGGCCGGAGAAAGCCTCCTTTCCTTACGTCGCAAGAGTGAGGCCGAAGCTTACTTCCAGGAGGCGCTCCGCTATTCGTGGTACACAGTCGGTGGTCATCCAACGGAAATGCAGGCCCTTAGAGATCAGTACATTTCCGCTGGAAGAGGTCTCATCGAAACTCGGCGCGGAAATCTTGAGGCTCTGAGACAGATCTTTCTTCGTTCCGGCTACATCTCAGGAGCTGGGTCCGGTTTTGCAGAAGGCAATTGAAGAGGCGGAAACCTCGACGCCCTCGGTAGATCACAAATGACGGGAAGCGGGATAAGATCACGGCCACTGATGGCGGCTAGTTTGGTAGTCCTTGGCAGTCTTGTGGCGATGGCGAGGTCCCCTCAGCAGCCGGACCTCCCCGAGGAGCTGCGCGTAGTCTTCGAAGCAGGCGTAGCCGCCGAAAAGGCCGGGCGTTTGGACGAGGCCGAAAGAGACTTTCAGCAAGTGCTTCGACGAGGCGGCAAGGCCGCCTTCGTCTACAACAACCTGGGTATCGTGTATCAGCGGCGGGGAGACCACGTCCGGGCCATCGAGCAATTTCGTGAGGCCATCCGCTTGCAGCCGGAATATGTCGCACCCCATGCGCTCTTGGGGGCGAGCCTGCTCGCCGCGGGCAGGGTCTCGGAAGCGGTGCGGGAGCTCGAGCGTGCCGTCAGCCTCGATCCAAGGCAAACGCTCGTGCGCGCGGAGTTGGCGAAAGCTTACGAGCGGGCGAACAATCTGGGAGCGATGGCCGACCAATATCGAGCTTTACGCGGCCTCGCTCCGCAAGACCCGGAGTACGCCTACCAGATGGGTCGGGCCTACTTACGGCTTGCGCAGTGGTGCTTGGAGCAGATGAGGCGGCTTGATCCCGAATCTCCGCGCGTCTACGAGAGTCTGGCGGACGCTTATCGCGCGCAGGGGCGCACGGACGAGGCCATCCGCGCTTTCCAGCGTGCGGCTCAAGCTGACCCGAAGCTGCCAGGTATCCATCTGGCCCTCGCGCAGATCTATCTCGAACAAAGAAAGCGCGAGGACGCCCGACAGGAGATCGAACGGGAGCTTGCGATCGTGCCGGAAAGCTTGGCCGCGAAGGCCATCCGGCAAAAAATCGGTTCCGGGGAAACGAAACCCTGAGCCGCCGTAAGCCGCCGCAAGAAAGGCGGCGCTTGTAGGACATCCCCATGTTTGTAGGACGATATAGTACACATATAGGGATTGTCCGTCTAATTCTACGGAAATTCCCGTATCGCATTGTCAGATAATCACCCGATTGTCGGCGGGCATCTGATTTGGTAGATGTAAGTGCGACGGGGTGGGCGTCGTCGGGAGGGGATAAATGGAAGTCGAAGTTAAGGGGAGTGCCCCGAATCTGTTGTTCTCTCTTCCGCGGCGGCAACTGTTTAAGGGAGCAACGTGAGGGGCCATGAAAACCAGGAGCCAGGTTTTCTGCTTACTGATTGTGTTATTGACGGTCGCAGTCGCGTCGCTTGAAGCGCCCGAATTCGCAACTCTAAGCAACGATGTTTCGAACGATCCCGCGCCGATTGAGTCGACGCAGGAGGAAATCCTGCGCGCGGCCTTAGCCGCTCAATCCCCGACCGAATCTCTGGATCGATACACAGCGAAAGTCCTTTCGGGACGGGATTTCAAAATCTCTCCTTGCATCCCTCCCTCTGCCGCCGCCGTGAAAGCGGGGCCGCGCCTCCTCTGGCTACTCGTCGTACAGAGAAAATAATCGTTGTCTCCTTTACCATCCGAGTCTGACGCTGGTTGAAGTCGCCAGCAGAGAGCAGGTTGGCCCTTTTTTTGGGGGATGGCTCGACGAGAAAGTCTCTAGAGAGTTGCCTTGCACGCTCGAGGAGGAACACGCTTATGTCTGGACGGACCCACAGCATGGCGGTTACGGCTGCTTCAACTCTGCGAGATGTCCTCGATCCCGACATTTCCACCCTGGCGACGGTCCTTGATCCCGAAGAGTTGGGCAAACAGCTAAGGCGGCTTCCGCTCTCGCAGCGGTGGAATGCGTTACAGGACGTGCGCATACAGGTTCTGAACTGGCACAGCACCAAGCGTTGCACGTTCGAGATTGTTTTGCGGACGGACTTGGTCGGCAAGGTTTACGCTAAGGACCGCCCGGGCGTGTATCAGGTCATGGAAGGGCTGACGCGAGCTGGCTTCGGCCCGGAAGCAGAGTTCTCGATTCCCGAGCCGGTCGCCTATCTGCCATCTCTGCGCTTGCTTCTGCAGGAACGAGTCGAAGGGATGCCGGCGAGGCTGATTTTTAGATTCGGTGACGAGCGCCAGCGTGCGGCGGCGGCGGAACGATGCGCGCAATGGCTGGCCCGGTTCCATGCTGTGGCCCCGCCGTCGGGTCCCATCTTGAATGTCGAGGAAATCCTCAAACGGAGCGAACGCAAGGGCGACCTCGTATCCAAGGAAGGCGGAGCTTTGGCTGCCAAGTCCGAGTGGCTACTCGAGAGATTGAGGGCTGCAACTGCGGCCCTCGGCACAGTTCCCATGTGCGCCGGCCATGGTGACTATTGCGCCAATCAAGTCGTGCTCGCCGAAGCACGCACGGTCGTCCTTGATTGGGACGTATGTGACGTCGCCGACCCTGCGCACGACGTCGCAAGGTTCATCATCGGCCTCGAGCGACAGGGGCTGAAAGAGCTTGGCTCGATCAGCGCGCTGGACGGGGCTGCCGAAGTGTTTCTCAAGACCTACCTGGCCTCGGGAGGCCATCCACAGGTCAGGAGGCACCTGCCATTTTACCGCGCCGTGTGCTGCCTGCGTAGCGCAGCTTGGGATGTCCGGAAGAAGGACTTCCAGTGGCGCGAACGGGCCGAGGTCACGCTTGACGAAGGAATTCGAACTTTAGAACCGTAGAAGGCGGAGAATTGAGCATGTCCACATCGCGCCGCGGGCACGTTGACCCGACCGGTCCGAACCCGTTCGAGGCTGACGACCTGGAAATTCCAACCCTCGGGACGGTCCTTGATCCCAAAGAGTTGGGCAAACAGCTCGAGCGGCTTCCGGTGTCTCAGTGGCGGAGCGCCTTGGGCGAACTCCAAGTTCAGGCGCTGAAGAGCGCCAGCACCAAGCGGTTCACTTTCAAGATTGTCTTGCGAACAGACCTGATTGGCAAAGTTTACGCTGAAGACCGGTCAGACGTATATCAGGTTATGGAAAGAGTCAGGCAAGCGGGTTTCGGCCCGGAGGCAGAGTTCTCCATCCCGCAGCCGATCGCCTATCTCCCATCTTTGTGCCTGCTGCTGCAGGAAAGAATCGAAGGAGTGAAGGCGCGCAAGATTTTCCTGACGGGAGACGAGTGCCAGCGCACTCTGGCTGCTGAACGATGCGCGCGATGGCTGGCGCGGTTCCATGCCCTGGCCCCGCCGTCGGGCCGGCTGTTCGAAGCCGAGGAAATCCTCGCCCGCCGGGCGCGTGAGTGGCGCCTTATATCCGAGGACGGCGGGCCCTTGGCTGCCAAGTCCAAGGAGTTGCTCGAGCGGCTGAGGGCTGCGGCACCCTCGCTCAGCCCCATCCCAATGTGCGCAGGCCATGGTGACTTTACCTCCAATCAAGTCATTTTCGCCGGGGGACGTACGGTCGTCTTTGACTGGGACCTTTACAACATCGCCGACCCCGCAAGCGACGTTGCAAGATTTATGGTTGGCCTCGAGCGAATGGCCTCGCATCACTTTAGCTCCTTGCGGACCTTGGACGGGTACGCCGAAGTCTTCCTCAAGACATACCTGAACTCGGGGGGCCATCCGCAAGTTGCCGCGCACCTGCCCTTCTACAGGGCCGTGTGCTACCTGCGGGGCGCGCTTTGGGATGTGAAGAGGGCCGAGCCCTCCGAGTGGCGGGAACGGGCCGAGGCGATGCTCGACGAAGGTCTTCGCACATTGCAGCCGTAGCAAGAGCAGGAGAGACTATGTCCGCATCGCTCCGCAGGTTCGCTGACCAGGGAGTCGCGAACTCCCCCCCTGTGGACGACCCAGATATTCCAACCCTCGGGACGGTCCTTAATCCCAAGGAGTTGGGCAAACAGCTAAAACTGGTTTCGAGCTCCGAGTGGTGGAGGGCCCTACGGGAGGTCCGAATACAGGTCCTCGAGTGGCGGAGCGCGAAGCGCTGCACGTTCGAAATTGCTTTGCGGACGGACCTGATTGGCAAGGTTTATGCCAAAGACCGCCCGAACGTGTACCAAGTGATGGAGACACTCACGCGAGCGGGCTTCGGCCCAGAGGCAGACTTCTCGATTCCCCAGCCGATTGCCTACGTGTCGTCTTTGCGCCTGCTCTTGCAGGAAAAGGTCGAAGGAATACCGGCCAAACTGATTTTCAGGCGCGGCGACGAGCGCCAGCGTGCGGCGGCGGCTGAACGATGTGCGCAATGGCTGGCGCGGTTCCACGCTCTGGCGCCGCCGCCGGGCCAAGTTTTGGATGTGGAGGGAATCCTCAGACGCACCGAACGTAAGTCGCGCCTTGTATCCGAGGAAGGCGGGGCCTTGGCCGCCAAGTCCGCGCAGCTATTCGGGCGCTTGAAGGCTGCCGCGTCGTCCCTCGGCAGAATCCCCATGTGCCCCGGCCATGGCGACTATACCCCCTATCAGGTCATCCTCGCGGAAGGACGTACGGTAGTCTATGATTGGGACCTATATGTCGTCGCTGACCCCACGCGCGACGTGGCAAAATTCATGGTGAGCCTCGCGCGGCAGGCGCTGCATCGCCTGGGCTCCATCCGCGTTCTGGACGGCGCCGCCGAAGGGTTTCTCAAGACATACCTGGCCTCGGGTGGGCATTCGCAAGTTGCGGCACGCTTGCCGTTTTACAAGGCCATTTTCTGCCTTAGCGGGGCGAATCGGGATGTTCTGACCAAGGCCCCCGATTGGCGCGGTCGGGCCGAGGCGATGCTCGACGAGGGCCTTCGCACTATAGACCGGCGCGAATAAAGAAACGCCAGGTCGGAATTAGTCTACGGCTTTCGGCTTCCGAACAAGGCCTCGTATAAGGTGATGACGGGAGGGTGCAGGCGCCCTGTTTCGCGTCCCCGGGGCGGCATGGTGTTGTTGCCCTGCCCGTTAGTCGACTGAGAAGGTTCTCACGACCCTGAGTGTCAGAGGAGGAAAGCGGGATGAACCTTGCCGACGCGCTATCGGGGCGCGCAGGACTGAAGGGCGTCAGATGGTTGCTACTCGGCGCCGAGCCGCGAGAGGTGTTGCGGCATGAACTGAGCGCGCTA
>QHZK01000383.1:0-4222 GCA_003224635.1 Acidobacteriota bacterium
GTTCTCCGACATTCACAAAGTCGAAGGAGATTTCTCACGGATGGCGGCCCATGGCATCAATGCCATCCGCGTTTACAAGCCGCCGCCGATCAGGCTGCTCGACACCGCTCTGCGCTACGGGCTTCGAGTCATGGTAGGTCTGCCGTGGGAGCAGCACGTCGCCTTTCTTGAAGACAGAACGATCGCGCGTGGCGTAAAGGAACGCGTGCGCAGAGACGTACGCCGGTTTGGGGGCCATCCGGCCGTCCTGTGCTACGCGGTGGGTAACGAGATCCCGGCCCCGATCGTGCGCTGGCACGGGCGGCGCCGGGTGGAGCGTTTTCTGCAAGAGTTGTACGCAGCGGCAAAATCGCAAGACCCCGAAGGCCTCTTTACTTATGTGAACTATCCCACTACCGAGTACTTGGAGCTTCCTTTCCTCGATCTGGTTTGCTTCAACGTTTACCTGGAGTCGCAACCGAGCTTTGAAGCCTACCTCGCGCGCCTGCAGAACGTCGCGTGCGACCGCCCGCTGCTGATGACCGAAATCGGCCTCGACAGCCGCCGGAATGGCGAGGCGGCTCAAGCGCAGGCGCTGGATTGGCAGGTCCGAACCGCATTCGCATCAGGGTGCGCCGGCGCCTTTGTCTTTTCGTGGACCGACGAGTGGTTTGCCCCGTTTTTCGATGCGGAGCAGGGTTCGTGCCAGGGGGGCTATGACATGGAGGACTGGGATTTCGGTCTCACAACCCGCGACCGGCGTCCCAAACGGGCCCTGGCGGCGATAAAGAAATCCTTCGAGGAGGCGCCCTTCCCGCCGGATCTGCGCTGGCCTCGCATCAGCGTCGTCGTTTGCACCTGCAACGGCGAGCGCACGATCCGCCAGTGCCTCGAAGGCCTGGTGAGGCTGAACTATCCCAACTTCGAGGTGATCGTCGTGGACGACGGCTCGACGGATGGGACCGCGGCGATTGCGGGGGAGTACGGTTTTCGGCTCTTCAGCACGGAGAATCGGGGCCTCAGCGCGGCTCGCAATCTCGGTCTGGAAGCGGCCACGGGCGACATCGTCGCCTACATTGACGACGACGCTTATCCCGACCCGGACTGGCTCAGGTACCTCGCGTTCACCTTCCTGACAACGGACTACGTTGGCGTGGGCGGCCCGAATCTTCCCCCGCCGGACACGGGATTCGTTGCGCAGTGCGTCGCCAACTCGCCCGGAGGGCCCATTCATGTGCTTCTGTCCGACCGTGAGGCGGAGCATATCCCCGGATGCAACATGGCCTTTCGCAAGTCCTGTTTGACGGCCATCGGTGGATTCGATCCTCAGTTCCGTACTGCGGGGGACGACGTGGATATTTGCTGGCGTCTCCAGCAACGAGGCTGGAAGCTGGGCTTCCACGCGGCCGCCGTGGTCTGGCATTACCGGCGCAACTCGGTGCGCGCCTATTGGCGGCAGCAGAAGGGCTACGGAAAGGCCGAGGCGCTGCTGGAAAAGAAGTGGCCGGAGAAATACAACACCGCCGGCCACGTTAACTGGGCCGGAAGGATTTACAGCCACGCGTTTCATCAAGTATTTGGCAGGAAGCGCTGGCGGGTCTATTACGGCACGTGGGCTCGCGCCCCCTTTCAGCGTCTCTATCAAGCACCGCCGAGCACTTTGGAGTCGCTGCCCCTGATGCCCGAATCCTATTTGGTGGCCCTCTCTCTCGGTGTGATGGGCTTGCTTGGAGCCGTCTGGAGACCGCTGCTTCTTGCTTTGCCGCTGCTTCTCCTCGCTCTTGGCGTGGCGGTTTTCCCCGCGGCGGTACGCGCCGCAAACTCTCGCACTTCGAGCTCTTCGCAGGGCGGTCTTTTCCGGCTCAGGTCTTGTCTGTTGACGTCATTCCTCCACATTCTCCAGCCCGTGGCCCGCCTTTGGGGCCGCCTGAGCCGCGGATCCTTCGGCTGGCGCCGAGGCGTGCGTGGTTTCTCATTTCCTCGGACAAGGGCATTTTGGCTTTGGAGCCAAGCCTGGCAAGCCCCCGAGGAGAGACTCCAGCGCATCGAAACGAGCCTGCGGGCCGAGCCCGTGCTGGTGGTGCGCGGAGGCGACTACGACGATTGGGACCTGGACGTTCGCGCCGGGATCCTTGGCGGCGCCCGCATCCGCATGGTCACTCAAGAGCACGGCGCCGGCAGGCAACTCGTACGGTGTTGTTACTTGCCGCGATATTCACGGCCAGGTTTTTTAATGACAGGTGTCCTGGCCGGCCTTTCCGCCGCCGCCGCCGCGGGCGGCTCATGGCCAGCTGCCGCCATCCTTGGATCGTTCGCGGCGCTGCCCGCGCTCTTTTCGCTTTGGGATTGCGCGGCCGCCACGGCCGCAGTGCGACGCGTGCTGAAACGGTCCGGCTTCGGAGAGAAGTGCTGATGCCCATTCGCCACATCAATCTCGCTTGGTGGAGCGTTATCCGTGCCTAAGCAAAGCTTTCTCGAGATCCTGCAGACAGACTTGTTGGAACATCCGGCTGTTCGGGCGTGGAGCAGGCTCCAACCGGAGCGCGTCGAGCCCAAGGAGATCGTGCTCCTGGAGAGGAACAACAAGTCCAAGATCTACCAGCTGGTGAGCGTCGGCCCGGGAGGCTCCGCCGTTGTGGCCAAATATTGCAAGCGATCCATTGCGCTGCTCGAACGCACGACCTATCAAGAGATCCTTCCGCGCTTGCCAGTTAAGTCTCTCCACTTCTACGGATTCGTGGAAGGCGACGCGGATTTCGACTGGCTCTTCCTGGAATACGTCGACGGCGAGCGGTATTCCAACGACGTTCGGGAGCACCGCGAGCTGGGCGCACGCTGGCTGAGCCGGCTGCATTCCTCGGCAGCCGGTCTCAACTTAGCTGGGCGACTGCCCGACCTCGGGCCGAGCCACCATCTCGGAATCTTGCGGCTCACACGCCGAAGGCTCCTGCCGGTTCTGAGCGATCCCGCCTTGAAGTCGGAAGACGCGGCGGTTCTCAATAGCATCGTGCGCCAGTGCGATCTTTTGGAGTCCCGGTGGGACCATGTAGAGAAATGGTGCGCAGGCGTGCCGGAAACTCTCCTCCACGGTGATTTCAAACCGGACAACCTCCGGATCCGAACTGGCCCGGCGGGAGCTGCGCTGGTGCCTTTCGACTGGGAGATGGTCGGCTGGGGCGTCCCGGCGAGGGACCTGTTCCATGTGGACCTCGGTCTTTATCACTCGCTCGTCAGGAACTCCTGGCCCGGTTTGGACATCGCGGCCGTCAAGAAGCTCGGGATCGTGGGAACACTTTTCCGGCGGCTCACGGCAATCGGCTGGACGATTGAAAGGCTCGTTCCGCGGCCGTTCGAATTCGAGATGTCGTGCCTGCGAAGCTATCAAGCTGACATCGCTGAGGCGATCCGAATTGCCGGATGGGGCTAATGCGCCCCGCACCGGGGAGGGAATTCGACTATGAGCCATCCAGTTCAGGAAAGTGACGAAATCCTCGGTGTGGCAGAACTGCGTAAGACGCTCGCCGGACTGTTCAATGGCTGGGGTGTGGCTCCCGATGCGGTCGCCTACCGGAAGCTCTGGAGTCCTCGCGTCTATCGGGCGCAGCTGGTGGGCGATGGCGCGAACCGCTCTCTGGTCGTGAAGCGCCTCAGCCCGGAGATTGCTCTGCGCAATCAGAAGGTGGCGCAACGTTGGCTCCCGGCAACCGGACTGAGCCAGATGGGTCCGCCATTGCTGGCGACTGCCGCGCAGATGGACGGCGGGTGCGTGTGGCATATCTACGAGGACTTGGGGGACTGCGCGCTGGTCGACAGCGATGCGCGCGATGGAAAAAGACGGAAGACCTCGGGTTTCTGTACTCCTTCCGAGCCCTGCCTGGAGGCCGAACGGATCGAAGCCGCGGTCGAAACGATTGCACAGATTCACGGCCGCTTCGCCAGACATCCTCTGCTGGCGGAGTGCCGCTTGTACGGATTCGACCTCGGCGGCCAGTTCTACGTCTCGGCGGTACGGGATGCCATCCGCGTCCTGGAGGCCGTGCGGGCGTGTGAAACCGGCATGGCTACGGAGCGCCGAGAGTCGGTGAACCGCCTGTTACTGAGGATCCAAAGACTCCAGGAGGAACAGCCGCGACGCCTGCAGGCGCTCGAAGAATTCGGGGGACCGGAAACGCTGCTGCACGGCGACCTGTGGCCGACAAACGTGATGGTGTATTCGCAGGGGCAAGGTTACGCGGCGCGGCTT
>QHZK01000383.1:4232-7959 GCA_003224635.1 Acidobacteriota bacterium
CTTCCTCCTGCATATGCCCCGCAAGGATCGGCAATGGATCATGAACATCTATCTGGCGTGCCTGGAGAAGCTGGGCTGCCGGTTCTCTCCGGAAACGGATTGGAATCTTCTATTCGAAACCGCGGAGTACGCGCGGCTGACGAATTCCGTCATCTGGCCCGCGCTCGCGGCTTTCGAGAGCCGTGCGGACTGGGCCTTCGATCAACTGGCCGCGCTCGACGAGTGGTTTGGAATGTTAAGACCGGCCCTTCCCTCGCCCTCCGGCGGCCAGCCGTTGCAACCGTGAAATACTTGATAGTCAACGCGGATGATTTTGGCGCAAGCCCGGGGATCAATCGCGGGATCCTGCAGGCTCATCACGGAGGAATCGTGACGAGTGCGAGCTTGATGGTGAACATGCCGGCCGCAGAGGAAGCGGCCGCGCTCTGCCGCGAGGCCCCGGAACTCAGTGTGGGTTTGCATGTAGATTTCACCAGCGAGCATGGCATGCCGGTTGTCGTCCTTGCCGATTCCGAACAGTGCCGCAAAGAGCTGCACCGACAATTCCGACGGTTTCAGGAGTTGATGGACCGCTTGCCCACGCATCTGGACTCTCATCATCACGTGCACCGCAAGCCTCATCTGCTGCCGCATTTCCTGGATCTGGCGTCTCACTACCGATTGCCCATGCGCGAGCACTCCCGGGTGCGTTACCTCGGAAAATTCTATGGCCGCTGGGACGATGGAAAATCTCATCCCGAGTGGATCGGCGTGGGAAGTCTCATGCGTATGTTGGAGACCGAGGTCCAGCAAGGCTGCACCGAATTGAGCTGCCACCCGGGCTTCGTTGATGCCGGGTTTCGATCTTCCTACTCTGCCGAGCGCGAGGTGGAAGTGGGAACGTTGTGCGATCCCGCCCTGGGCAATTTTTTGGCCGCCTGCCAGATCCGGCTGATCGGTTTTCGCGATCTCGCCGATTTGCTTTCGGACTTTCCGGCCTCGAGGGAGCGCTCATGACCACGGTTGTAATCGCGCCGTACAACGTCGTGAACTCCCCGGAGGTGGGCGGGCACTTCTGGGTTTACATGCAGTACGCGCAGGGGCTGCTCAATCTGGGATGCGAGGTCTACTGGCTGGAAGGCTTCCGCAGCACGGACGATCGACTTCGTGATGCCACCCAAGTAGCGGATTTCTTGCGGCGGATGGAACGATATGGGTTGGGCGGAAAAGTGATTCTGTACGTTCCACGCCCGCGCGTCGGCGGGATCCGCTATGAATTGATCGGAATGCAGCAATCCAAGGCAAAGGCGGCCTTTCAGGATGCCGAGCTGCTCCTGAATTTCGATTATGCCATCGCCCCGGCCTTGCTCTCCCGCTTCCGGCGTACGGCGCTGGTCGACATCGATCCGGGCTTGCTTCAATTCTGGATGAGCACCGGCCAGCTCTCCGTGCCCGCCCACGATGTGTACTTCACTACCGGAGAAACCGTGGGGACCCTGCGCGCCGCATTTCCGGACTGCGGTCTGCCCTGGGTTTACGTCCGGCCGCCGGTGTCTCTGGACCTCTGGCCCTATGTGGAGGACAAGAGCTGCCAGGCATTCACGACGGTTTCGAGCTGGTACGGAGGACAAGGCCGCGGTGAATTCGTCACCGACGGCAAACAGGATTTCGCTCAACTCCCGCGAATGACTAACCAGGTGCTGGAACTCGCACTGTGCCTGGACGAAGGCGATGCCGGAAAGACGGGACAGCGCGCTGAGCAATCGAAGCTCGGATTCGGTGTCCCGCCGGGCCGCTCTCCGCACCAACACCCGTACCTTGGAGATCCGGCGGAGCGCACGGTGCTGGAGAGATACGGCTGGAAGATTCGGCATACCGCGGAGGTGGCCGCGACGCCGGAGTATTACCAGTCTTATATACAAAGCTCGCGCGGCGAATTCAGCTGCGCCAAGCCTTCCTGCATGAAGTTCCAGAACGCCTGGGTCAGCGACCGCACGCTGTGTTACCTGTCGAGCGGCAAACCGGTGGTTGTTCAAAACACGGGGCCGAGCGCCTTCCTGCCCAGCGGAAGAGGAATGTTTCGTTTCGATACGCTCGAGGAAGCGGTCGATGCTCTTGAGGCGATCAACGCCGATTATCGGCGGCATTGCCGCGCCGCGCGAGAGATCGCGGAAACGTATTTCGATTCCAAACAGGTGGCGGAAAAAATCCTGAACTCCGCGCTGAGCCGTGAAGCGCGGCCCGCACACCGCCAGGACGGCGCGGCCCGGACCGAGATTCGTCTGAGCGGCCCAAGTTTCGGCAACGACGAGACGACTCGCTTGATGGCGAAAACTCTGGAGGAAGGCGTGACGCGCCTTCGGGGCCGGTCCGTCCGCGTCGGGGCGCTCATCCGGGAGTTCTTCGAGGATAGCTCCAGCTTCGCAGCCGAGCGATTGCGCGTGCTTCTGGACGAACACGAATGGCTACGCGTGTTCCTTAAGGATTTGAACCCGCAGGCTCAGGTCGAGACGGCCAGGGTGATGCGCAGTCCGGATCCCGGCTCCGGCCGCCGGGAAATGCAGATGTACCGGCAGATTCTTTCCCGAGAGCGCTTCGGCACGCCGGAGCTGTACGCCTTTCGCTGGGAACCGGAGCGCGGGATTTACTGGCTTTTCCTGGAGGACGCCGGCTCTCTGTGGCTCAACTCGACCGGAGACTTTGACCTGTGGCTTGCCGCCGCGCGCTGGGCTGCGCGGTTCCATGCCGCGGCGCGACTCCTGCCCGAATCCCAGACCCGCTTTCTTCCGCGCTTCGACGACGCGCGCTACCGGCAGTGCGCCGGGAGCATCCGGGAAAAGCTGCGGGACGCGGGCGCGGAGGATCGGCTGCTCCTCGAGCATGCGCTGGAGCGCTACGAGACTGTGCTCGGCCGCTTCAGCGAATTGCCAGTGAGCGTGATTCACGGCGAGTACTTTGGCAAGAATGTGTTGGTCCGCGAGGGCAGTCCGGACCACCCCCTGGCTGTCGTGGATTGGGAGTCGGCCGTAATAGGCCCCTGCTATCTCGATCTCGTGAGCCTGACCGCCGGTAAGTGGGGAGCCAGACCGGAGCAGAAAGAAGCGCTGCAGCGAGCCTACTTCGACGAGTATCGGACCGGCACGGGCCAGTCGCTTGATTGGCAAAGCTTCCGTCAAGACCTCAGCGATTTGGAGCTTTATCAGGCTCTCTCGTGGCTAGGCTGGTGGCCAAACCGCCACTTCTCGCGACACTTTGGCCGTTGGATGAAGGAGTTGGAGAGGGTGATGCAGGAATGTCCCCACGTCACCAAAACCACAGATGAACACAGATGAACACGGCGCAGCGCGGCTGCGGCGCCAGGTTCATCGGCGTTCATCGGCGTTCATCGGCGGTTTCATTTTGCGCGAGCGTTCACTTCGCATTGAAGGGCGTGGACCTTGAATTTCGGCCTTCAGAGGATCCGAAACTTCGCGAGAAAAAACAGCCTCGTGAGGCTGCTTGCGTATGCACTACGCGCCTGGCATCTCCTGACAGGGGCCGCGCTGTTTCTTATCACGAACTCGCTGCTGGAGCTTGCCGTCCCCTGGGTGACGGGTTTCCTCCTATTGGACCGAGTGATCAAGCGCGCCGACCTCGGCCAGTTGCCCGTTGTGGTGGCGCTGCTGGTGGGGATCTTCGTGGCTCAGAAGATTTCCGACTTCCTCTCGGATTATTTCCGGGCGCTCATGACACAGCGCCTGATTCACAC
>QHZK01000384.1 GCA_003224635.1 Acidobacteriota bacterium
CATTGTCTGCCCGGCGAATCTCGCATCCAGTGGCAACGAGAGCTGAAGGAAAAGTTCGACGAGAAATTTCTGGTGATGCGGGGTTTTGAGCTACGAACGCATTGCGGCGTCAATCAATGGCTGGAGCACCCTCAGATCGTCACCCCGCTGGATCTTGCGAAACGCGAAGACATCCTTCCAAGCCTCCGGCAAGCGAAGTGGGACCTGGAGTCATTCTTCGGGAGCGCCATGAGAGTGCTACCCTCGAAACCGCTTTTGCGTGTGCACCCAAGGAACTTTTCACGGTCGTCCTGAACTAAAGCTCGCCTTGGCGATATTGGAGTAGGCGGACTCACCTGCGCCGTTGGCGGCGCGAACACGATAAAAGGAGGCTTGATCTCTGTCCGCACGTGAGTCCGTATACTCCGCCTGTGTCGCCGGCAAGGTAGCAACTTTTTCCCACTTCCCCCGGTCACCCGTTCGACGCTCGACGACAATACTCTTGGGATCGCCGCCGTGGACCCCCCAAGTCAATCTCACCGATCCGCCCTCAAGGTTGACTTTGAGCGAGCTTGGGGCCTCAGGCAGCACCGGCCAGTCGAAGTAGCTTTCATCGGCGATGGCGAGCACGCTGTCCCGCACGGGAACGGACTCCAGCGTGTCTTTCGTCCCTTTCTTCCATTCGAGCGGCGAGATTTCACCCGAGACGACGTCGACCAGCACCGGATTCTCAATGCCTGTGTTCTTGAGGGTCAGGCTGGCGGTGAGCGGCGGAAAGACGTTGCCCGGCAGGCTGTGCGCCGCGAGCCAGTAGGCGACGATGGCTTTCCCGGCGCGCGACCGGAAGCCGTAGGCCAGGAATTGAGCCCTTGACTGGCGCCGCAACGCGGGGATGCCGGGGCTGGTGGTCTCAATCAAGGGGTCGAGCTTGGTATCCGAAAACAGCGCGTCGGTGTTCTCAAGCGCGTAGAAGACCGGGCGCGGCGTGAAGTCGTCGGCAAGATAGCGCAGCCCGTGGACCAGCCCGAAGTCGTCGTACTCATTACCGTCCGTGGCAGCGGTGAGCAGCCACACAAACGTCCGAACCCCCGCGGCCCAGTTGTAGAGGAGTCCCCGCGGGACGTACTTGGCCTGCACCGATTCATCCGATCCCTTCCAGGAAGGGATGGAGTTGAATTCGTCGTCCCAAAACTGGATATCGCGCTTGATGCCGGGATAGTTGCGCACGAACTCGCGGAGTTTGGACGGGGACTCGTCCCCGTAGGCACCGTAATCCATCGATTCCGGGTTCATGTTCTGCCCGTAGCCGGGATACGTGTGGTAAGCGTAGACATCAATTTCAGACGCGCACTGGCAGGTACCGAGCGCGCGGCGGGTGAAGTCGCTCGAAGGGTCGGCCTGCCCCCCGTAGATGACCTTGGCCTCCGGATCGGTTTCATGCACGGCGGGCGCGAAGGCCCTGAGCAGCCGCCCGTACTCCTCCGCATTGCCGTAGGGGTTCCAGTAGCCGATGTCCTGTTCGTTCCACAGGGCGTAATAGCGAATGCGCCCGCGGAAGTGGTTCGCCATCCATTTCACGTAATGGATGAAGGCCGCGATCTGAGCTGGCGTCTTGGGTGGCCAGAAGATCGAGTAGAGGCTGCGGTCGTCATTATGAAACGAGCCCGGTTCCGGCGCAATCGCGTCGGGCCGCCGGCCGGCGGGCGACGTGTACATCGGGTTGCCGTAGAGGAGCTGGACTTGCACCTTGACCCCGTTGTCGACGAGTGAGTCCACGTAGTCATCGAGCCCCGGGGGCGCCGCGTACACACCGCGCCTCTGCTCGACCCAGTCCCAGCTCGTCGGCTCCGAGCTGTTTTCGTACTGCCCAATCCGAATCCAACTCACGCCCGCATCGAACATGCGCGTCCACCACCACCGGTCCCACGGCAAATACGGATCGCGGGGAAGGTTCGAGTTGACGCCGAAGCCGCTTTGAATTTGGGACGACCGCTTGGGCGGGACGTGGTCAGGCGCGCTTCGCCGATCAGAGCCGCCCGAGCGGGCGCTCGGCGCCAGCAGTACGACGCCCAACAAGGCTAGTGTCAAGAGCTCGATGTTCTTCTCTGCAAACTTGCGCGCGCGCTGCATCGTCCTCCTTTGACCTCCTTGATCTCAGTCACCGAGTCCATAGGGAATTCCCGCCGTCTTATTCGCGCCGTTTCGGAGGCGCTCGAGCGGAGCTTTTATGCGATTGGGCACGGCCTTCTTATTCCTCTGTTCTTTGTCTCGCTTGGCTTGTCCAGCGATTATCACGCGCTGGCCAGGCACTGGACTTTGATTCAGGACCTGCGCTACGGCTTGTGCATGCTGGCGAAGAACCCGGGCCCGCGCGGATCGATGGTAATCCTCGTTGGCGTGGCCGGCAGACGCACAAGCGGGCCGGGCTTGCGCGTCTCGCCCGCGGCCTGGCCCAGCAGGTCCCGTTGGAAGTGCTTCCCCGTCGGCGCCTGCGGCGTGTTCCCGGAAAACGACCACGCCAAGGTGAGCGCATCGAGATCGACGTCAACGCTCATGTCCGCGTAAGCGCCGTTCTGGTCGAAACCGAAGTACTTCTGCCACGCCTCCAGATCCAAAATCAGGGGCGCCCCCGACCCGGAGAGCGAGAGCCAGTTCAACCCGCGTCCCACGGCCCGATTCTCTTCTGTCACCTCGCCCCAGTCTTTTGTATACAGATTGCCGTCGGCGGAGTTGTCTTGATTGGGGAAGTCGATGGCCTTGCCACAACGATAGAAGATATTGTTGAGGACCTTGTTCCGGCGTGCCGTGCCGCCCCGCGAGCCTACGATCCTGCTTTCGACGGTTCGAAGCTTGATCCCGGCATCCTGGGTATAACCTATCAAGTTATGCGCGATCACCGTCTCGTCGCTACCATCGACCGTGATGCCCCATCCGCCGTGGGGTGGCATGTTATAGGAGCCTCCGCCCTTGCCTTCGGTCGCCTTCCAGATGATGTTGTTGTCGAGCATATTCGGATCGTGCGAGGCTTCCAGGTAGATGCCGCCCCGCAGCGTTTCGAGCGTGTCGCCCATGACGTTGCCGGTCACGCGCGTATTCGTATTCTGGTAGTCGAGCCAGATGGCTTCGGCGTGGATCAGGTGCCGGATAACGTTGTGGCGCAGCAAGCAGTTCTTGGTCACGTGCAGTTTAATTCCCCCCGTCTCCCAGGCGAGCTCGACATCCTGCCAGCCAACATACTCGATGAGGTTCGCCTCGACCAGTGTGTCCTGGACGCCCATCCCCGCGAGGCCGCACACACCGGCGTCCATGATGTGATTCCGGCGCACGATGCTGTGACCAATGTTCGCCGCCGGCCCCATGTCCCCGTCCTGGGCGCCGATGTCGAGCGCCACGCCATTGGCGTGCCGCAGGACGCAATCTTCGATGATCCAGTGGTTCCCTCGGCTGGCGGAAACCATGCCGCGCTGCGGGCCCGGGAAGGCGTTGGCCCCTTGCTCGAGCGTGATGCCTTTGATCCGGATATAGCTCAGGCCGCGCGTGCGGGGAGCCAAGACCTGCTCTTGAATCGCCAGCTCAACTTCGTGCTGGGCAGGGTCTGCATCGCCGGGAAGTCGGACGTGGATCGTCAGCCCATCGTGCTCGCACCAGAAGGCGCCGTCTTTCTGAGCGAGTTCCCGGTAGAGCTCGACCTGCTCCAACCGCCGCCCGTCCACGAACACCATCCCGCGCCGCAGCAGATGGGGCCTCAACTCTTCCGGCTTGGGCATCAAGTACACGCGGTCCTGCATGATGTTGACCATGCCGAAAGGGTTGTACCCTTGGAAATCAAGGTCGTCCAAACGACGCTGGTAGATCTTGAGCGAGGAGGGGGCCGGCGGGCGGGGTCCGAGGTTGTACCCGGTAGAAGGCTCCCAACCGGTCTTGACCACGCGCGAGCCCTTGACGATGACGTTCGCGCCGGGGGCCGCCTCGTAGCTGATCATCTTGTCGGGCCCGGCGCCGCCGCGTGCCGGAACAACGCGCTCGCGGTAGACGCCCGTCAAGATCACCACGCGCTCGCCAGGCTGTAGCACC
>QHZK01000407.1 GCA_003224635.1 Acidobacteriota bacterium
GGAAAGTGGCTGGCTGCGGGACGCTACAACGGCACCGTGAGCATTTACGATTGCGCGACTTACAGCCAGGTGCTGGGTCCGCTGGTGGCCTTTGAGCCTTATCAGCCCGCGACCACAACCGCGGAGCGTGGGACAGCGGTAGGCAGTACGCAGTAAGCAGTCGGCAGTAAGCAGTCGGCAGAAAGCAGTAGGCAGAAAGCAGTAGGCAGAAGCAGTGGTCCTGCCTCATGACGAGCAATCCAAACCGTGTACGGTCTGCGTTCGTCCTTTTCATTTACGGCAGCATAATCCACTTGCTACTGTTCAGGCTATTTGTGCGCTGGGCCTACCGGTCATCGTCGGACAGGTCCTTTGTAGACGACCCCTTGACAATCGGGGCGATCATGCTCTTAGGGGGTACGTTCGTGACTCTTCTCATGTTGCCTTTGCTCCGGCGCTCGCGCACTGAAACGTTCTCAACCATTCTCAGGGCATCCGCACGGGGACTCGCGGCAACGTTACTTGTTTTGCAGACTCTCTTCATTCTACTCTCGTCATTCCTGGCCTGGCAGGTCATGAGAGGACCTCATCATCATGATTATCATGACGGCGCAACTCTCCCGGGGATGTTCCTGCTGTCCCTGGTGGATATTGAAACATACGGACTTTTCGTAATGTTTGTAAGCATTCCGTTCGCCTTAGGTCAGGGGGCAGTCGGTGGCGCGCTCGTCGTCTGGCTCCGCAACCGTTTTCGACTCGGCCAGGCTTTGCCAGAAGAGATTCGACAGAATTGAGCCTCGCGCCCCGCTGAACTGCCATTTGCCGGAGTTGAGCCATGAAACCTAATACTCTGCTACGAGTTCTGGGAGTTGTTAGCCTTGTATGCGTATCGCCGCCGCTCAGCGCGCAGCAGCCGACCATTCCGCCCACGATCAACAGCGTCTGGCCGAAGGGTCTCGAGCGAGGCGCCACGGCGACTTTCACCGTCGAAGGACGCAACCTCACGGGCGCCAAGGTCCTGTTCGACTCGCCCGGAATCAACGGCAAGGTCCTGTCGGTTGCCGACCTGCCCGAAGAGAAGCGGGTGGCGAGGCCGGGCGTAGACTTCGGCGCCATCGTCCCGCAGGCAACGAAGCAGGAAGCCAGGATCGAAGTCACGGCCGCGAAAGACGCCGAACCCGGCATCCACTGGTTCCGCGTCCAGACGTCGCTTGGGACTTCCAACATGTCGGTGCTGGACGTGGGAACGCTGCCCGAAGTCTACAAGCCGAAGGCGCCTCGCGAGGGGGCTGGGGAAGCGCGGCCTGTAGAATTACCCGTCACGCTGGTCGGCGCGCTCGAGCAGCCGGGCGACACGGATACGTACCAGTTCGGCGGCAAGGCCGGCCAGGAGATGGTCTTTCAAGTGGTCGCGTCCGAGCTTGGCTCGAGGCTCCGATCCGTCCTGGTCTTGCGTGACGCGGCGGGACAAGTGCTCGCCCAAGCCGGTTATTATTCGGATGAGCCTGACGCCGTGCTGACGGCGAAGCTGCCTGCCGACGGCAAATATACGGTCTCGGTGGGCGACCTTGAAAAGGGCGGCGGCATGGACCGCTTCTATCGTCTGAACGCGGGCGCGCTTCCCTACATCACCGGCGTCTTTCCTCTGGGCGTGCGCGCCAGCCAACCCGCGGAAGTGTCGGTATGGGGCGTCAATCTCAGCGACGTTCGCCAAGTGAAAGTCCAGCCGCCTGCCTGGGCCGACGGCTGGACGACAGTCCCGGTTGAAGTCGCCACCAATTGGGGAAAGTCGCTCAACAAGGTGATGGTCGCGGTAGGCAACGAACCCGAGACCACTGAGACCGAGCCCAACAACAGTCCCGCAGAGGCGCAGGCCGTCACAGTTCCTGCGACGATCAACGGCCACATCAGCGACAAAAAGACGGGAGCGGCAGACGAGGACTATTTCCGCTTCCGCGCGAAGAAGGGCCAGCGGCTGATGGTCGAAGTCGCCGCTGCGCGCCTGGGCTCCCGGCTTGATTCTGTGGTCGAGGTGCTTGACGCTCAGGGCCGCGACATTCCTCGCGCCACTATTCGCTGCGTCAATGAGACTCAGACCACCCTCGCCGACCGGGATTCAAAGTCCATGGGCTTCAGGTTGGTCTCACTGGCAGGCTTGCACGACAACGATTACTTGATGGCGGGCGACGAACTGGTCCAGATCGACAGGGTGCCCGATCAGCCCGACGCAGACGTGAGCCTCAAGAGTTTCGGGGGCCAACGGATTTCCATGTTCGACACCTCGCCGCAGGTGCATCCCATCAACCAATCGGTGTACAAGGTGAAGGTCGAAGGACCGGGGGCGGTGTTTCCCCCGAATGGGCTTCCCGTGCTTCATCTGGCCATGCGCAACGACGACGGCGGCCCGGGGTTCCGGTCTGACTCGCGCCTGCACTTCACCGCTCCCGAGGACGGCGAATACGTGCTCCATCTGCGCGACGTTCGGGGCATCGAAGGCGCTGACTTTGCTTATCGCTTGACCGTCCGCGACGACACGCCTGACTTCACCCTGACGGCGATGCCGGGCAATCCGAACGTGCCGCGCGGCGGGCGCATCCCCGTCGAGATCACGGCCAATCGGACGCTGGGCTACGAGGGGCCGATCGAAATCAAAGTGAAGGGCCTCCCCACCGGCATCACGGCCGAGGACACGGCAATCGGCGCGGGTCAGGCTTCGGCGACGCTCATCTTCAAGGCCGCTTCGGATGCGCCGCTGACCGGGACCGCCGCGCCCTTCAAGATCGAAGGGAGGGCGAAAATCAACGGTCGCGAGGTCGTCCGGGTGGCTGACGACTCCATGCCCCTCCGCGTCGCTTCCGTCATGCCCCCTCCCGACCTGGTGGTCAGCGCAGAACCCAAAGAGATCGCGATCGAGCCCGGCAAGACCGCTACCGTCACGCTCCACGTCGATCGCAAAAACGGTTTTGCCGGCCGCGTGCCCTGCAACGTGCGAAATCTCCCGCCCGGCGTCGTGGTGGATAACGTGGGGTTGAACGGCGTGCTCGTAACCGAAGACCAGACCTCGAGGACGTTCACCCTGCGCGCCGAAGATTGGGCCTGGCCGCTCGACCAGCCCATCTACGTCGTGGCCGAGGTGGAGTCGAATTCGAGCACAACGCACGCTTCAACGCCCCTCCTGCTGAAGGTCCGCGGCAAGCAGATGGCCAGCGCCGGCACAACGCCGCCCGCCAAGCCTTGACGTTACCCTGACCTTTTTCCGACTCGTAGCGGCCCACAAAAAGGGCTTGACACAAAGGCGAATAAAAAGCGAATATGCGCTTATGCCGCAGTCGCCCGTGAGACGCACGACGGCGCCTGGCACCGGCCTCGCGCAAAGCGACACCCGGCGGCTCGTGGGCATCGCGCGCCTGGCAGCGGCAAGCCCGCAGGTCCGCGAGCGCGCCGAGGTCGAGTACTTCGCGCTCGAGTCCCGCTCGGCGCTCAACCGCGAGTCCAGCGGTCGCCTGCCCTTTGCCTGGACCATCAACCCCTACCGAGGCTGCGAGTTCGGGTGTAAATACTGCTACGCGCGCTACACCCACGAGTTCATGGAGATGCGGGACGGGCGCGACTTCGAGCGCAAAGTCTTCGCCAAGGTCAACGCGCCGGAACTGCTCCGGCACGAACTCCGTCAGGCGAAGGACAAAGGCCTGCCCATCGCGCTCGGGACCGCTACCGACCCTTATCAGCCGGCGGAAAAGCAGTTCGAGGTCACGCGGCGGATGCTGGAGGCGCTGGCGGGATTCGAGGGCCTGGATTTTTCCATCACCACAAAGTCGGTTTTGATTCTCCGCGACCTCGATCTTCTGCGGTTGATCGCAGAAAGGCACCGGTTCGGCGTCCACATGACGGTGACCACGCTCGACGCTCTCGACGCTCGCCTGGCCCGGCTGCTCGAGCCCAAAGCTCCGCCGCCTGCGCAGCGCCTGGAAGCCGTGCGGGCGCTGGCCGAAGCGGGGATCCACGTCGGCGTCAACGCCATGCCGATCCTGCCGGGACTCACCGACGACCCGCAGGCGCTCGAACAGCTCGCGCAGCGCGCCGCCGCCGCCGGAGCCATGTTCCTGTACGGCAACCTACTCTTCCTCAAACCCTCGGCAATGCAGCAGTTCATGCCGTTCCTCGAGCGCGAGTTCCCTCATCTCGTCAGGCGCTATCGGCAACTTTACGCCCGCTCGGCGTATCTGCACGGAGAATACAAGGAACGAATGGCGAAGCTCGTGGCCGAACTCCGCGCGCGCTACGGGCTCGACGGCGCTCGGGAAGAACCCTCCATCGCGAACCGCCAGCCCCAGCTCGCGCTGCCCTTCGGCGGACGCCTGTAGAGACGTTCCGCCGGGCCGTCCCTACGTGAAAGCTTCTTTGTTCACCACGTACGGTATCTTCGCCGGATTGCCGCCGTAGTTGCCTTCGAGCACGTCGATCAGTCCCTGGACGCAGCGCCCG
>QHZK01000025.1 GCA_003224635.1 Acidobacteriota bacterium
TTATCGCGCGCGATGTGCAGGCTATGGGGTATGCCCTCTATCAAGCTGTCCCCGAAAAGCTGCAACTGCCGCGCGGCCGGATGGCGGCCGAACCGGCCCCCGTCTCCGGCCACGAATCAGCCAGCACCGAGCGCCAGGACACGAGCTCGATTGAGAACGAATATTATCGTGCAACGCTCGACCTGTGGACCGGCGCGCTGACCCGGCTCGAGCTGAAATCGTCTTCAGGCGCGTGGGATGTGATCGGCGCCAGCCCCGCTAACGTCGTCGCCGAGGAGCAGGATGGCGGCGATTTCTGGGAGTTGTATGGAACGCTGAACGGCGCGAGGTTTACCGCTATGACTCGGAAACACGGCCTGCCGACTCCAGGACGGTCGCACTTGAGTGACGAGTGGGTGGGAGGCAGCGGCGTGACGGAGGTTGGTCCGGTATGGGCGCAGTTCCAGATATCGCATCCGTTCGGCAGTGGCAGGTTTCGAACCCGAGTGCGCCTCTATCGCGGCATTCAGCGTGTGGATATTGAGACCCAGGTACTCAACAATGATAAATTCGTCCGCTACCGCATGTTGGTCCCGACTTCGATCTCGAGCGGCAAGCGGTTCGACGAAATCCCGTTCGGCAGCGTTGAGCGTCCCACCGCGCAGGAGTTTCCGGCCCAAAACTGGATCGACTGGAGTGACGGCGCCAAAGGCGTAGCGCTTTTGAATCGCGGTCTGCCTGGCAATAACGTCGCCGACGGCACGCTCATCCTCTCCTTGATGCGCTCCGCGATGATTTCCGCTTATCCCTTTTTTGGCGGGTACGAGCCGGGCGTGTCTTCCGACTTGGGACTGGATCTGGGCGAAGAGCGCACGTTCGACTATGCGCTTGTCCCTCACCTGGGTAGCTGGCAAGAGGCTGGCGTCTATCGAGCTGGGCTCGAATTCAACAACCCGCTGATCGCCCGGACGGTGGCCCGGCACGCGGGCACTCTTCCCCAACGATGGGGCCTGCTCGAGCTCTCGCCGGCGAACGTGGTGACCTCGGCCCTGAAGATGGGAGAGGACAGCGGTGTGATTCTCAGAGTCTACGAAGCCGCCGGCAAGCCGACGCCCGGAGTGAAGATCAAGCTGACGCACCGCGCGCTGTCGGCCTCTGAGGTGAACCTCCTTGAGCAACCAATTCAAAAGCTCAACCCTCAAGGCGACAGCCTGTCTTTTGACTTGCGCCCGTACGAGATCAAAACGTTCAGAATCGAGCTGAGCAAGCTCAACTGACTTGCTCAAGACGCGACCCGACAGCACCAGGTGATCGTCGATGATCCATAACGTCATCATGCCCGACCTCGGCCAGACCGCGGCGGAGGGTAAGATCGTGCGCTGGCTAAAAAAGCCCGGCGACAGCGTCAGCATGGGCGAGCCGCTGCTCGAAGTGGAAACCGATAAAGTCACGATGGAGGTGGAGTCGTACAAGGGCGGATACTTGCGGGCGATACTGGTCGCTGAGGGCGAAGTGGCGAGAGCACTGTCACCGATCGCGATCTTGACCGACCGGCCCGACGAAGCCTGTGAAAACGCCCCAGCGGGGGATGCGGCGACAGCGGGACCGCTGGCGGACAAGTTGCCCCCGCTGCCCAGGGCAGACAAGCCTGGCGCCGGCTCTCCCGTGAGCTCACCGGTGGCGGTTGCGAACGACCCGGTGCGCGTTCGAGCGACGCCAGCGGCGAAGTCGCACGCTCGTGAGGTTGGCCTCGATTTAAGATCGCTGGTTGCCTCGAGGCCAGACGGCTTGATCACCCGGCGCGATGTAGACTCGGCCCTCGCCCGCCGGGGCCAATCGAGGCCGGCCCTCGCCATGGCGGCAATCACGACGAGGAGCGTTCAGTCCATTCCTCACTTCGATGTGACCGTGGACGCAGATGCCTCGGCGCTGCTTGCCTGGCGCTCCCGGTGGAACGAGGATCATCCTGAGTTGCGGCTCTCCCTGAATGATATCTTTGTCCGGGCCGCTGCCCTGGCGCTCCGAGACGTCCCGGAGCTGAACGTCCACTATGCAAACGGCGTGGTCGAGCAGCGAACCGCCGCAGACCTGCTTTTGGTTGTGGCGCTGGATGAACGACTGTCGTTGGTTGGGATCTCAGATCCCACCTCGCTGTCATGGGAAGAGTACGCAGGTCAGATGCGGCAGACGCTCGAAAGGGCCGGCCACGGTCTGGCGTCGCCATCACTGCCGGCGGGAACTCCGGCCCTGGCTATTTCGAACCTGGGAATGTTCGGGATAAGACAGTTTACGGCGATCATCCCCCCGGGCTCCACGGCCATCCTGGCCATCGGGGCGGTGCGGGAAGAGGCGGTCGTGCGCAACCGGCGGGTCGGGGTTGGGGAAGTGTGCACCTTCACCCTGGCCGCCGACCATCGCGTCGTGGAGGGGATCACGGCGGCTAAATTCCTGGAAAGGACTCAGGTTCACCTGAGGGTGTTATGAGCGAAACCAGACCTGATGCGGAACACAGGGTGGCGATGTACCGGAGCATGGTGTTGTGCCGCAGGTTCGAGGAACGAGTGTATTACCTGTTCCTAGAAGGCCGGCTGCCGGGCACGATCCATCAGTCACAAGGGCAAGAGGCGGCGGCGGTGGGCGTGTGTTTCGCGCTGGAGGCGAAGGACATGATCACCAGCACACATCGTCCTCACTCGCACGCGCTCGCGCGCGGTGTTTCGGTCAACAGCCTGATGGCCGAGCTGTTCGCCAAGACTGCAGGCTGCTGCGGCGGGAAAGGCGGCTCGATGCACGTGGGAGATCGAGACGCGGGGATGCTGCCGGCGATCGCTATCGTCGGCGGCGGAATCCCCTTGGCTGCGGGCTATGCGCTTGCCTTTCAGTACCTCAACCGGCCTAACATCGTCGCTTGCTTTTTTGGAGACGGCGCCGCCAACATCGGGACGTTTCATGAAGCTGTGAACATGGCCGCCATTTGGGACTTGCCTGTGGTCTTTGTCTGCGAAAACAACAAGTATGCGGCTTCGACCGGGGTCGAAAAGTCGATGAAAGTCAAACACGTGAGCGATCGGGCCGCCGCCTATGGAATTCCGGGCGAAACCGCCGACGGCAATGACGTCGAAACCGTCTATCGCTCGATGAGGAGGGCGGGAGCGAGGGCTCGACAGGGACAAGGCCCTGCGTTGCTCGAGCTTGAGACCTATCGATTTGCCGGGCATTCGCGAAGCGACCCGGGGCACTATCGGGCATCGGAAGAGGTGGCGGCCTGGAAAGAACGCGATCCCATTGCCCTCTATGAGGCGCGCCTCTGTGCCGAGGGAGTCCTCGACCGAGAGAAGATCTCCGCGACCGCATCCGAGATCGAGAACCAATTGGAGAAGGCCGTCGAACTGGCGGAACAGGCTCCGAGCCCCAGATCGGAGGATTGTCTGACCGATGTCGTTGCCAACTGAAGCTGCCTCCAATCCGCGATCACCAGCCCGCGAAATGACTATGGTCGAGGCGTTGCGTGAAGCGTTGCGCGAGGAGATGCGGCGCGACCAGCGAGTCATATTGCTCGGCGAGGATATCGGTATCCAGGGCGGCTTCGGTGGTGCGTTCACCGTGACGCTCGGATTGTCTGAAGAGTTCGGACACCGTCGCGTCATCGACACGCCGATCTCTGAGGCGGCCATTGCGGGAGTCGCGGCGGGCGCCGCGCTGGGCGGACTTCGGCCCGTCGCCGACGTGCAGTACGGCGACTTCCTGTTCCTTGCGATGGACCAACTCGCGAACAACGCGGCGAAGCTCCGCTACATGTCAGGGGGGAAACTGACCGTCCCTATGGTGTTTCGGGCTCCCGTCGGGGCTACGACTCGCGGCTCGCAGCACGGTCAATCGCTCGAAGCCTTCTTCATGCATGTACCGGGGTTGAAGGTGGCCTGTCCATCCAACCCTTACGACGGCAAGGGCCTTTTGAAAACGGCCATCCGCGATGACAATCCCGTCATGTTTTTCGAGCACAAGCTCCTGTACGGCAGCAAGGGCGCCCGCAAGGAACAGTCAGGACTTCAGATTACGGCCGTCGTTCCGAAAGAGGAATACCTGATCCCATTTGGGCAAGCCAAGGTGCTGCGTTCGGGATGCGACGTGACGTTAGTGGCGAACCTTTTGATGGTGCACAGGTCCATGGAAGCGGCGAAAGTTCTGGAGAAGGGCGGCATTGACGCTGAGGTGATCGACGTTCGCACGCTGGTTCCCTTTGATTGGGAAGCCGTCTTCCAGTCCGTCCGCAAGACCGGAAGGCTGATCATCGTCGAAGAAGACAACCTGACGGGCGGTTGGGGCGCTGAAGTTGCGGCGCGAGTTGCCGAAAGCTGCATCGGATATCTGGACGGTCCGATCCTCCGTGTTGCGGCGCCCGACACTCCCGTGCCCTTCGCCCCCGTCATGGAAAACTTCTACGTCCCTTCGGTGGAGAGAATCGTCGCGGCGGCGCAGGACCTCGTGGCTTGATCATGGACGTCGTCTGCCTCGGAATCCTGATCGCGGACATTTTCGCCAGCCCCATCCCACGGCTTCCTGAGGCCGGCGAGCTCGCTCTTGTGGACCGTTATCTGATGAGCGCCGGCGGGTGTGCCGTCAACACGGCCGCTTGCCTTCGGCGGCTGGGGCGCAAAGTCGCCGTGATCGGCAAAACGGGGCAAGACCTTCTGGGCGATTTTGTCGTCAAGGATTTGACCCGCCTCGGCATTGACGCCTCGGGCGTCCGCCGCAGCGCCGTCCATGCTACTTCTCTCACCTACATTCTGAACGTCAAGGGACAAGACCGGCGATACCTCCATGCGGTCGGCGCCAATTCGGACTTCAGCCTCACGGACGTTGACCTCTCGATGCTCAGCCGTGCCCGCGTGCTTTACGTCGGGGGCTACCTGGTCATGCCGAGGTGGGAGCCAGATGACCTCGCCTCGCTCTTCCGGGAAGCGAAACGGCAGGGACTGATGACGGTGCTCGATGTCGTGATCGGCGCCGGATCTCCGGCGTCCCTGGCCAGCATTGAGCCCGTCCTGCCCTATACCGACCTGTTTCTGCCCAACAACGATGAGGCCCAGACGCTGACGGGGCGTGATGACCCGCTGTCGCAAGCCGAGATTCTTTCGCGGCTGAATCCGAGCTGCACGATTGCGATCACCCTGGGCCGTGAAGGAGTCCTGGTGCGCTCGAAGGACCGCGTGTTCCGCGCTGGCGCCTACGCGGTCGAGTCCGTTGATGAATCGGGCGCCGGGGACGCCTTCGCCGCCGGCTTTATCATCGGACTGATCGAGCAGTGGCCGCTCGAGCAAACCCTGCGCTTCGCCAGCGCAGTGGGCGCCTCCTGCACCCGGGCCCTCGGATGCACGGAGGGCGTTCTTCATTTCGACGCGGCTTTGGCTTTTGTGGCCCAGAACCCTCTCAAGATCGCGCGCCTTGGCTGACGACCCGGCGCCGAATCGCCAGCGGCGGCGCCAAGCGGCGCGGGCTCCCTGACCCGTAGAGGCGGGATCATTTGCGCGCTGCGCCCAGCCCCAGCCTGCCCACTTCCTTCAAGACTTCGCGGTTCAGCGCCTCAATGTGCGCCTCCGTCGCCCGATCGAGACGGAGTTGAGGCTCGCGGACCGTCACGGACCTGAGCAGCCCGCGAGCCTGGAGCAACCGCTTTTCGCAGTGGTGGTACAGCTCCAGGTTCTGCAGGCTGTAAACGATCTCGGGCAGCATGAAGCGATAAGTCTCGAAGGCTGTCTCGAGCTTCCCCGCCGCGGCGAGCGAAAATACCCGCGTGAACAAGTCGCACATGGCCAGGCCCGGCACCGCTCCCGAGATTCCGTCCGCCATCAGCTCCAGCAAATACATTCCACCCCAACCCTCGAACACTCCCACCCGGTCGCGGGTTGCGGCCCGAATGGCCCTGACCTTCGCGCCCATCATCGGCTCTTCGAGCTTCAAGTACCGGAAGTTGTCGCTTGCTTGGACCAGGCGCGCCGCAAAGTCGGCCCCGACGGTCGCGCCGCCGGGGTTGAAGTCCTGAATCAAGACGGGGAGGGAGACCGCGCTCGAAACCGATTCGCAATAGCGGAGGACGTCATCGTCACCCAAGGCGAACTGTCGCGGGATGGCGAACGAAATCAGGTCTACGCCCATGCCTTCGTAGCGGCGGGCCAGCTCGGCGGCCAGCCGGCTCGACGGATGGTTCGACTGCGCCATCACCTTCACCCGCCCGCCCGCCTGCTTGATCGCCGTCGCCACGACGCTCGACCTTTCGGCGTCCGACAGCTTGTAAAATTCGCTGCCGTAGGCGGGCAGGCAGATGGCCGGAACGCCCGTCGCAACCGCAAACTCCACCAGGCCGGCCAGAGCGGCAAGATCGACCGCTTCATCCGGCGTGAACGGAGTCGGCGCCACGGGCACGATGCCCCGCATCAACCCTTCCGGGGAGACCCGTCCAGAACCTTTGCTCACGCTACCTTCCTGATAAGACTTGAGAATTCCAGAAAGGGTTCTCGGTTCGCTTCCCGAAGCGAGAGTCAGCCCTCGTCACGCCTTACTCGCGCGGCGCTTGATATCAATTTGCAGGCGCTTGATCTTCTGATTCAGGGTGGAGAGCGGGATCTTGAAGCGCTCGGCGGCTTCCGTCTGGCTCCAGCCGCTCTTTTCGAGCACTTCGAGGATGATGCGGCGCTCGCAGGCTTCCATAATGTCAAAAAGCGACCGGCCTTCCAGGTTCTCCGCCGGAAAACTGCGAATCACGCCGGAGTGGTTCTGCGAGAACTGTTCGGGCAGGAGGTCGGGCCCGAGCGCAGGCCCGGAAGAAAGCACGACGGCGCGCTCGACGGTGTTTTCGAGCTCGCGCACGTTGCCGGGCCAGTCATAGTCCATCAGCATCTTCATGGCTTCGGGCGAGAAGCGGAGCCCTTCGCGGCCGTTTTCGTGGCTATATTTCCTGAGGAAGTGCTCGGCCAGGGGCGCGACGTCCTCTTTGCGATCGCGCAGCGGCGGCAAGGGGATGCTGATGACGTTCAGCCGGTAATAGAGGTCTTCGCGAAACTTGTTTTCCTGAACGAGCTTCCTCAGGTCGGCGTTGGTGGCGGCGAGGATCCGGACGTCGACTTTGATGGTCTCGGTCCCGCCCAGGCGCATGAACTCGCGCTCTTGGATCACCCGCAAAAGTTTCGCTTGCGTCTCGACCCCGATAGTCCCGATCTCGTCGAAAAAAATCGTGCCCTGATCGGCCACCTCGAAAAGACCGCGCTTGGTGGCGATGGCCGAGGTAAAGGCCCCCTTGACGTGCCCGAAAAGCGTACTCTCCAGCAGATCGACGGGCATCGATCCCGTGTTGACCGGCACGAACGGCCGGTCGGCGCGCGGACTGGTAGCGTGAATGGTCTTTGCCACCAGCTCCTTTCCGGTGCCGCTTTCGCCCAGGATCAGCAGCGTAGCGCGCGTGGGAGCAACCTGGGTGATGAGGTCCATCACCTTCTGCATGCGCTCGCTCTTGCCGACGATATTCGGCAAAGCGAACCGCTTCAAGGCGCGCCGGAGCTGCACGTTCTCAAGCTGCAGACGGGACTTGTCCAGCGCATTGCGGATCTCGAGCAACACCCGCTCGTTGTCCCAGGGCTTGGTGATGTAGCTGTGCGCCCCTTCCTTGGAGGCCTGAAAGGCCGCCTGGCCGGAGTCATAAGCGGTAATCATGATGACGCCGGTGTCAGGACTGTCGCGCTTGATGGACTTCAAGACCTCGAGGCCGCTCAAATCCGGCAGGCTGATATCGAGCAGGACCACGTCGAAGATGCTCTCCTCGGCTTTTCTCAGCCCTTCCTGGGCGGTTGAGGCCAAAGCCGGCTGGTAGCCCTCCAGCTTCAGCATTTGCTCGAGGCTTTCGCGGATTTCCGGTTCGTCGTCAATGATGAGGATCGAGCCCTTAGGTGACATTGACGGCTTTCCTTGCCATGGGGAATTCCAGCCGGAAGGTCGTGCCCCGTCCGGGCACGCTTTCCACCTGGATCTTTCCGGAGTGTTCGCGGATCAGCCCGTAGGTCACCGCGAGTCCCAGGCCCGTGCCGCGGCTCGTCGCTTTGGTGGTGAAGAAGGGGTCGAAGATCTTGCTCAAGTGCTCGGGGGGAATGCCCACGCCGTTGTCGGCGACCTCGACGCGGACCGTGGAATCTTCGCATTCGGTCGCCAGCGTAAGCTCGCCGCCGCGCGGCATGGCGTCGCGGGCGTTCATAATCAGGTTCATAAAGACCTGCTGCAGCTTCCCGTAATTCCCCAACACGGCGGGTGCGGACGCGGTGAGCTGAAGGTTCAAGGAAATCCTGGAGGCCCGCAGCATGGGGTCCACCAGCGACAGGGTCTCGCGAATCACCTTGTTCATGTCCATCTCGGCGTGTTCGCTTCCGCTCACGCGCGAAAACTTGAGCAGGCTGTTGACGATTTCCGAGGCCCGAAACGCCGCCTTGATGACCCTCTCGAGCGCCGGCTTGTGAGACTCGTCGAGGGGCGTCTGCTTGAGCAGCATCTGCGCTTGCGAGGTAACGACCGCGAGCGGCGTATTAACCTCATGGGCGACGCCCGCGGCGAGCAGCCCGATCGAGGAGAGCTTTTCCGCTTGCGCCAACTGGTCTTCGAGGTTCACGCGCTCCGTGAGGTCGTGGAAGATCAGCAGTCGCCCCAGCACCTGGCCGTCTTTGCCGACCAGCGGGGACATGGAAACGTGCACGACCAGTTGCGGGCCCGCCGCAGTCTCGAGCCGGAACTTGTACAGCGAAAAGGTCGGCGGACATTCGGCGGCCGGCGGCAGCTCCGCCATCAGCTCCGCCGGAAAGACCGCTTCCAGGCGCTTTCCCACCGCCTCCGAGCGCTTCAATCCGTAAAGCTTTTCCATCGCCGAGTTCCAGGCGTCCACGCGCTGCTCCAGGTTACAGGCCACGACACCGGCATTGATGGACTCGATGATGTTCTCGTTGAAGTCCTTCAGCGCCTGGTACTGAAGCGCTTTTTGCTCGAGCGACCGGTAGAGCTGGGCGTTTTCGAGGGCGATGCTCACGTACCCGCAGATGGTGTGGAGCAGGTCGACGTCCTCGCTCGAAAGGAAGTCTCCCCGACGGGTCTTTCCCAGGCCCAGATAACCGAGGGTTCGTTCCTTGACCTTCAAAGGCAGGTAGTAGTGCAGGTCCAGCCGCTCGACCGTGGCCGCGGCGGTCGCAGAAAGGCCGAAAGGCCGCTTGACGCTGCCAAAGAAGAGATAGCCCTTCTGAAGCTCCGCCCGGCGCGGGTCGAGAAAGCTGAGGTCGATCTCATCCGATGGCGCCTCGGGAGTCGGGAGTCGGGGGTCGGGGGTCGGGGCAACTGATGCTGACTGAACGAGCCCTAGCGACTTCGCCAGGCGGAAATCATTTGACTCCGAAGCCAGAAACGCCGCCACCCGCTCCACCCCCAGGGTTTCGGACAGCCTTCTGGTGACTTCATCGAGCAGGCGCTCCACATTGACTTCAGAAGTGATTTCACGCGCAAATTCCAGCAGCGTGGCGCGGTAGTCGTACTTTTCGGGATTAAACACCTTCTCCAGGCGAGCCTGGATCCAGTTCACCACCGGCTGGAACAGCACTGCGGTGAGGATGATGGCCAGGATCCAGTCGCCGTGGCTGGTGATCGAGAGGTGGTTTCGGAAAAGGTCCGCAAACAGGGCGACAGAGCCAAAATAAAGACCGGCGATGGTCGCCGTGGCCAGCGTGTAGGCGATGCCCCGCCGAAAGATGATGTCGACGTCCATCAGCCGGTAGTGCATGATGGCGTAGCCAAAGGTGAGGGGCAGGAAGATCAGCGAGAATATGGAAACAGTCATCCACGGCGTGGGAACAAAGCCCGTGGCGTAAGGCAACGCATAAAGCGCCGCGAAGGGAGCAATCGCCACGAACGTTCCGCGCGTGGCCCACTTCAACTGCTGCTTGAGCAGCGCTGACTCCGCCCGGCGGTACGACCGCGCGAGGATTACCCCGCCCGCGAGGAAGCACGCCGCCAGATAAAAGTACTCCAGCCGGTCCGCCAGCCAGCGGGCGCCGAGCATGGGAACCAGCGCGCCGCTCAGCGCCAGAACGTGGAAGGCCAGGAGGCACGCTCCAGCCCCGTAGAGCAGCGCGAGCGTCCTCGAGCGCCTGCTTCCGGCCTCCGGGAAGCTCAGGCAGAAGTGCAAGAATAGCGCCGGCACGAGGACCGTGGCGGCTGCGTTAAGCCAGTAGATGGCGGAGTCAAACAGGTTCAGCTTTCCCGTGTAATGGAACGTGTACAGGACGAAGGAAGAAAGACAGAACAGGTAGAAATGCCGGGACTGCGGCGCTGTCCAACGGCGAAAAAGGATAAACGCCCCAATCCCGAGATAAAGCAACCCCACGATCTCGAGATATCCTCGAATGGGCCTCGAGTCAGTCTGGGGAGTGGTCTCGGGAGCGATGACAACTGTCGCCTGAAACGACTGGCCATGGCGGTTCAGATGGTACGTTGCCTTAGCCCATGCGGCGGCGCGGAAAACCGCGCGGACAGCATCCACCGAACTCCCGATGCGCTGTCCGTCAATCGACTCCAGCCTGTCGCCTTCGCGAATGCCCGCGCGGTATCCTGGACCGCCGGGCGCAACAATCCAGGCCTCGACTCCCTCGGGCGAATCCAGCCACGAGACACCATCCGTGGGAGGGTGGTATCGTCCTTGCTGCTCGAAATTCATGGTCCCGAACACCAACAGCGTCAAGCTCAGCACCGCGAGCAGGACCGTCGTGAACCGAGCTGCCAGAGTCGTCGTCACGCGGGTAACTCAAGAGACAACAGCGTTTCAAGTACAATAAAGCACATCGGATGCCACAACGGAATTCCCGATGAGGATATATCTCTTTGTCGCATCGCTACATACACGAACGATTCAAATTCTATGCGCGCTTTATACCTAATTTGGAATATGGCCTACCGATTTGCATAACACACGCCGTGAGTCAGTTGTCGGCGCGACACACAACCCGCCCACGGACTCTTAACAATCAACGGCCCTATTTTCAATGTGCCTATGAGGGCTGGGCGCGGCCGACAAGCCTAAAACAGCAATGAAAATCCACCGCGGAAGCTCCGGTAAGCGGGCGCGAGAAGCAAGGGCTTTTCGCCGGACTGCAGCACGGGCACGTATCCCTGTGCCAGGAGGTTCCTGAAGTCGGCCAAGGCCTCGATATGAGCGGGTATAAACGAAACGGAAGGGAGGGGCTGTCGGATCTGAAGGTCGAGGTAGGGGTGAACACCAAGGCTTGCTTCACCATAAGGATCGACGCTGGTAACGCGTCCGTGAGGGAGCCATTCGTAAGACGCGGTCACCCGGGTCTTGCACATCGGAACCCGGGCCGACACCCTTCCCCCAACCGACTCGCTCCGGTCTTCGCGCAGAGCGCTCCGCAAGTCCTTCAAGCCGCTGTTCGATGCCAAGGCCGGATTGGCGGCGAGCGCCTGACCCAAGGAGTACACGGCTGCGGCCTCCACCCGATTCCCAAGCTGGCGCGAGTACGCAGCCCGGAACCCCGAAGATTGATAATTGCCGGCGTTCATCGTCCACCCGGCTGCGACGGGATTGGGCAACACGCTCCCGGCCAGGAAGGCCACCGCATCTGGCGGGCCCGAGCCCCACACTGCAGTGTTCTCGAAGCTGTCTCGGTAAGCCGCCACCTCCACACGCGACGTCTTACTCAAGTGGCGGTCGACGCTCGCCTCGGCATGGTTCAACTTCTCAAGCTTGGGGCGATACCCCTGGACGGTCACGCGCGGAAAGGCGTTGAGTTCCCCGATGCGGTCGAGCAACGTATTCTCGCCGTCGATGTGTATGCTGCCGTATCGAAACGCGACTGCGGTTGCGGGCGTCACTTGGTACTCGAGCGCGGCCCGCGGGCGAGCCGCCACGGCGTCTCGAGCCGAATTCAGGTAATCCACTTCAAAACCCGTCGTCAGCGTCATGGAACTGGACAGCCGGCGAGTGTTGGCGTAGCTCACCACCACGCCCTGGGCCCTGCCCAAGTTCGCGCGGTTTTCGTTCGCGGGCAGAGGCAGAGCCTCCGAATAGCTCAGTTCGTGCATGATGAAGGCCAGTTCCTGAGGGTTGCCGTCAAGCAGATTCCGCCGGAAGGCTGTGGCCAGCGAGGACCCTTCGATGCCATTCGACGTCATCGACCCAGCCACCAGCAAATCGGCGTCATCCGAGATGGGCCGCAGGTAGGCGAGGACGCTGCCCAGTCCCGGATCCTCCGCCAAGGGATCGCCGTGCGCCGACCCGGGCGTCATTCCGATCAGACGTTGGCTGGCCAGGGCGCACTTTTTCGCCCCCTTGTCAGCCGGAGCGGATTGCGCAGTTTCTCGGTAGCGCAGCACCGGGCGAGTGGATGCCGAAGTGCGAAGCACCCACTTCCAGTCATCGCCCCAAGTCGTGACGATACCCTCCGGCACCCGGAAGCGAACGGGCGCAAAGACGTCGCTCAGCACAAAGTCCTGGCGCGCCGTCTGGCCCGGCGCCACCCGGATACCGTTGCGCAAAGAAGGCAGGCGGGTGGGCGAGGTGACTTTGAGCGAATACCACCCCGGCAGCAGGCGCTCCACCTTGAACTTGCCGTTGGCGTCCGTGATGACGCGTTCCGCGGTCGCCGCGACCGAGACCGGCTCGGAAAGCAGCGGACCCATGAGCAGGACCGTTGCTCCCATCAAGGGGTTCCCTTCCGTGTCCTTGACGGTACCCGAAACTCGGCCGTAGTCCGCGCTAGTGCCCGGGACTGCAGCCAGGCACGCGACCGCCAAGCTGCCGCCCAAGACGATCACCAGCCACCGGCTTCGCGAACCGAAAGGTTTCATGGTATTCGCCTTTTCTTGGACCCGCATGCGTCGGTCGCATGCTTAACCGTCTACCTGCATTCCGTAGCGGCGCTCAAACCCTGTTAGCGGAGCGTCGGAGGCTCGGCGGTCACAGAGACCGCCGCCACAGAACTAACGCACTTCAAAGGCTTCTGTTGGCGACATGGTCTGATTCTTGAGATCGTCCGTCACCTTGATTTGAACCGTGTACCTTCCGGGCAGCAGTGAAGTCAGCGGCATTACTTTCTCCAGAGTGACCTGCTGCGAGGCGTTCGGAATCTGGCCCGTTGGCTCCGTCCTTGTCAGGATCGATTTGCCGTCCTTCATGATGTCATATTCAACCTGGCCTGACGGCTTGTGGGTCTTCGGGTCCACGCCCAGATTGTAGACTTGCATATAAATGCCCAGGTTTTGATCGCGGGTGAAGGTCCGATTGACGCTGGGACGAACCTTGGTGCCGCCGATAACGAACATCCCTGACCCGACCTGGCTGGTGGGGATCTGCTGAATGAGATCGGCGAGGATCAGCGAGCTGCTCGAAAGTTTGTCGTCCCCGAAGCGGGGGACCCGGATCCCCTGCTCCATCGAGCCCATGTTGCCATTCAAGTCGTCCTTCACCACCACGCTCAATTTGTAGAGACCGGGCCGCAGCGGTACTGCCTTTTGGTAGACCGACCTGTGGGTGACGTAGGTCTGGAAGTCGTGCTCGGGGACGTCGAGGACGACACTTTCCTCGATGGTATTGACGTACCTGCCGCTGGGCGTGGTGATCTGGGCGAAGATGTCCAGAACTCCGTGCATCACGCCGTCTTTGTTCTGGAATTGAAGGTCGCGGTTCGCCACCTGAATCGTGATCGGAGTCAGCACGCTCTCGTCCGTCACGCGGATATAATCCGTGCGCACGTCAAAAGGCAGGAGCTGTGTGGAAAGCCTGGAAGTGACCACGGCTTTCAGGTCCTTGAACTTGACCTCAGGCGGCCTGAAGATTTTCGAATAGAGGTCGAGGCGAGTGAACTCGTTCATGCTCTCGGGCGTGCCACCGAGCGCCCGCCCGAGGGTCATGCCGTCCGTGCGCGTAAACCGGTCGGCCTTCGAGGACAT
>QHZK01000026.1 GCA_003224635.1 Acidobacteriota bacterium
GCCGATGCCGTCGATATAGCGATAGCGCCACTGCTCGAAAGGATAGGTCGACGTCTCGCCGCCCCCCTCTTCCGGCGGCCGCTCGTAGGTGCCGCCGCTCGGGTGCGAGTCAATCTCGTCCGCCGGGCCGTACATGATGTAGATGCGCCCGCGGTCCGTCTTCCAGCCCGGTATGCCCGACGCATAATGCTCGTTCGCGTAAGCGATGCGGCGGTAATATTCCTCTTTGAATTCGTTCTCAGGGCTGCCGGGGTTGGGACTGCGGCGTTCCCAGAACGCCTCGATGAACTGCTCGCGCTCGTCGTCGGTACTCAGCTTCTTGAAGGAAGCCCGCTCTTCAGCGGTGATGATGTAAGGGACTTCCTCGTCCAGCCACTTCTTGTAAGGACTCTCCATCTCTTTCTGGATGGCCTTCTGGCGGCGCTTTTCTTCTTTGCTGAGTTTTTCCTTTGGAGGCGACGCGTGAAGAGGAGCGGGGTTGACGATGGTTCCGACGCCCAGAGACCCGAAACCCAGAGAAAAGACTAGAAGCACAACCTCGCGGCGCCAATGACTTCGGTCTGACCCGACTGACATTGTTTGCCTCGGAAGCCACACCTTAGCTCGTGAGCCCATGGCCCAACACCACCAGAATTGTAGGGTTCAAAACGTAAGAAGTCAAGCTATTGCGCCCTTGGAGTGCGGGAGCTTGCTCCCGCTTTGTCCGAACGGAAGCTCGCTTCCTCCCGAGCGAACTCAGGCTTGGGAAAGGGGCGGCAAGCCGCCGCACTCCACAGGCGTTCGCGCCAGCGGCATTTTCACGGTCTGTGCCAGTCCCGGATGAATTGTTCTTGCAGCGACCGGCTGCCAGACCTAGCCCTCGACGCGGACTGTGCGATGCTCAATAGCGACGGAAGGTGGCCTGGTCGGCTTGGCTGGGCTTGGCCTGGGGCAGTTGCTCGGTGTGGCCTCCATCGGTTAGAATAGCTGAGGGTCGCTCGAGGCAAACAACTCAAATGCCCCACCCCGGGAGTTTGGAGTGCTGGTAGAGTAGTCGACTGGCAGACCTGAGCGTGGACATCCAGTTTCCCTGCCACCGAATAGAACCCTCTAACGGAAACTTTTCGGGCTCGTCAAACGTATATGGGTTGTGGGTGGTTCTCGGGCTCCGCCGGGTCTTGGGAAGTCGTGCGCTGGCTGGGTGACTTTCTGGGGTCGGTAGAGGGGCCGGGCAGCCCCAGCCTGGTTTACTGCATCTAAGGGGCGATCAACTTTTTGGGCCGGCGCTGTGCTGGATAATCTGTCGAAAGAGGATTGTATGTTCGAGGGGCTAGGCGATCCCCGCGCCGCGACGGGTCACGAGACTAAACAGGAGGACGGTGGCGCGGGACGGCCAAGCGGGTCGTCTGCGCCTCGCGCAACTGGATTTCAAACGGAGTGGGTATGAAGCGGGCGCGGCCGTGCTGATCGTTCTGGTAGTGGGCGGGATTGTATGGAGCAAGCGCGGCACGGTATCCGTGCAGGCGGGCCGGGTGGCCCGCCAGGACTTGGCTTCGGTCGTCACGGCCTCGGGGGAGATCAAACCCCCGCCGGAGAAGTTGGCCAACGTCAACGCCAATTCCTACGGGAAGATCACCGAGCTCCTGGTGAGGGAAGGGGACCGGGTCAAGAAGGGCCAGTTGCTGCTGCGCACGGAAAATGTGCAACAGACGGCCAACGTGGACGCGCAGCAAGCGGCGATTGGCACCGCTGAGGCCGACATTTCCGCGCAGGAGGCCACGGTCGCGTCCTCCGCCGCCAACCTGAGAACAGCCGAGGCCAATCTCGCCCAGTCCCAAGCCAAGCTCACGCAGGCGAAGGCTGACTTCGCAAGAAGTGAACAAGCCTTCAAACAAGAATTGATCTCGCGGCAGGTGTATGACCAG